>JAVCCE010000076.1 GCA_030765645.1 Candidatus Hinthialibacter antarcticus
GCGCCGTCAAGTTGATGCGCGTCGCGCCCCATTTGAAACGCACACGCATGTTAGTGATTCGCGGGCCGCTGGGCACCGAAGCGGCATGTTCGGCTGAGAAGGTCAAAGATACGCTTGGCGTTGAAATGGTGCCCATCAGCGTCGAAGAAACGCTAAAAGAGCACGAGGCGGTCTCTCTGAAAGACGCGGAAGCCGAAGCGGAAAACTATTGGCTCAGCGAAGCGAAAAACATCGTTGAGCCGACCCGCCAGGAAATCATAAACGCATCGCGTTTCTATCTGGCGATTCAAAACATCATGCAACGCGAGAACGCGCAGGCTGTCACCAGTTCGAACTGTATGGGAGCCCCAGCAAAAGGTTGTTTTGCGTTCAGCAAACTGAACGACCTCGGCATGGTCGGAGCCTGCGAAGGCGATATTGATTCAACTCTTACTATGCTGATGTTTAACTACGGACTCGGAATACCGGGCTTTATCACTGATCCAGTGATTGATACCGCGAAGAATGCGTTGGTCCATTTCCATTGTACGTCTGCAACGAAAATGAACGGCCCGTCGAGTAAGCGGCTTCCGTTCACCATTCGCAACCAGAGCGACAGCGAACAAGGCGTCGCGCTGGATGTGGAAAACCGCCTAGGCCAGATGACCACCTGCGCCAAATTCATCAATTTAGACTCCATGCTGATTTCAACGGGACCAATCTTTGACGTGACCCATGACGAACTCGGCTGCCGCACCCAGTTTTGGGTGGAAGTGGATGACGCGCGCGGTATGTTTGAAAATTGGGGCGGGGGCGTTCTCGAAGGCGGAACCATGGCATTGCTCCACCGCGTGGTCTTTTACGGAGATCACCGCCAGAATGTGCGCGACTTAAGCCATTTGATGGGCTTCAAGGTGGTGGAAGAAGCATAGCAACTTGTATATCAGAAAGGAAATAAACAATGGCAATTGAATATCACGAGCCTGCGCAGGAACTCTCAAGCAAGACGCGCGACGTGCACCGGGCGCTGACCAGCCTTTGCGAAGAATTGGAAGCCGTTGATTGGTATAACCAACGGGTTGACGTGTGCACCGACGAAGAACTAAAAGCGGTGTTGGCGCATAACCGCGACGAAGAAATCGAACACGCGGCAATGACGCTTGAATGGCTGCGCCGCAACATGCCGCAATTTGATAAAGAATTAAAAGACTATTTGTTCAAAGACAAACCAATCGCAGATCACTAAAATCACTAGCAACATGTTGATTAACGATTTAAACAAGGGGCGAGTATTTTCGCCCCTTGTTTATTCTGATGGGTTTAATTTCGATGCTCAACCGCCTCCATTGGGATTCCGATTGTCAGTATTTAATGTAGTCTGCGCTGTTTGTTTTGGCGGCAAAGGTTCAAAAAACGCGACAAGCAAAAACGTAGCAATCGGGCCAAGCAACAATGAAATCAAAAACCAGTTTAACCCGCTTCTGCCTTTAGATTGCGCCAGCCCCGCGTTGATTAAAGAAAGCGTTCCCCAGCCGACAAAGTATTGCGAAGGATTTCCCATCGTTATTTCACCAGCGTGTAGTGTTTCATGGTTTCATAAAAATCCGCCATGATGCTTTTTTTGTCGAAATTCTCCCAAAGGATGATGGTGCGCTTGTTGTCGGGGCGGTCTTTCCATTTGCCGTCAACTAAGATCGGCGCCGGGATGGGTTTCGCGGTCGCCCAGGCGGGGTCCTTCACAATCGCGACCGCCGCCATGTCGAACAACGCGCGCGACGGCGGGTTGCCGTGCAGGTCAATATTGCTAAACAAGTCTACAGCATAGTCTCCAAACGAAGTGAATGATTCGCCGTGGCGTCCAACAACGGGTTCCGCTGCTTTGGGGCCTTTGCCCGGCATGATGGTTTTGATTTCGTCGAGCGTCGCCCGAACGGCGTCTGTACCGGAGGGAGTGCCGTAGCGCACCAGCGCAATTTCAAAGGGAACGTCGAAGTCGAGAATGTAATTGAGCGACGGCTCGTCGTTGACCTGATTGTATTCGCCCGGCTCCGGGTAATTCGACCCCAGCCAGACAATGCGTACCTTGTCGGCGATCTCGGGGGCTTTCATCAATGCGAGCGCAATGTTGGTGAGCTTGCCGACGGGGAGCAGCACCAGTTCCTCTTCGCCGCTGGCTTTGGCTTGTTCGATAATGAAATTGACCGCATCGCTGCCGTCGAAAGAGTCCTTGCCTACATTCTGCTTGATCTGTTCAAACTCGCCGTCGGCGCCCGAGTAGACTTTAATTTTGGGATGCAAGCCGCAAAGTTTGACGACGCGCTCGGCCTCGGCGAAATGGTTGGCGACAGGCCCGCCGTTTCTGGTTCGATTTACTGTGATCCCTTTAACATCGAACACGTCGCCGTTAAACAGCATGTACGCAATCGCGTGTTGATCGTCGAGTTCATTATTGGCGTCGGTGTCGAGAACCACGCGAATTTTTCCGGCGGCGAACGAACTAATGGTAAACGCTGTGCAAATTAAAAGTGAAAGAAAGAAAACTTTAACTGTTTGAACCATGTTTAACTCCTATTTCTCTTTTTTTGGCTTATCTCAACAAAAGATGAGATTGCTTCGGTCGCGTTGCTTCCTAGCAATGACACACTTAAGTTTATTCATACGGATTAAGCAATCACATCTAAGTCGGCCCAATTGACGGTCGAGAGACCGTATTCGTTTTTGTTTGCGTTATACATGGCGAGGCGCCCCATGATGCCCATGATGGTTGAGAGCCGCGCCTGTTCGATGCCGATGCGCGGTTTCTCGCCGTTGCGAATGTGCTGCCCAAAGGCTTCGAGTTCTTCGTAGGTGCCGTTTTCCCAATGGGAAACGCCTTCGGTGTATTGCTGCATCTCGCCCATTCCTGCGCGGGGATGCAATTTGCCCTCGGGGAGATTGATTCCGCCTTTTTGACCGAAGACCCACAATTGCTCGCCGGTGAAAGGCGCACAGCAATTCATCACATGAGTGTATGAAAAGATGGCGTTGTTGGCGAATTGAAACGTGATCGCTGCATGATTTTCGGAACGCGGGTCGGGATCATTGTCATGGCGAACAGTAACCGCGCCTGCGGCGCCGCATTGCACAGGCGGTTGGTAATCCATCGCCCACAACATCACGTCGGCGTGGTGGCAAGCTTGCGCCAGAAACCATCCGCCCGATTCGATTAGGTCGAGATAGCGTCCGCCCACATCGCCATCCCAATGCCATTTGCCTTGCATGAAAGTCACGTCGCCAATCGCGCCGGAGCGGATCAATTCCATGCCTTTGGTGAACGCGGGGACGTAATGGCGTTGGAAGCCGAATTGCAAAATGCCTTTGGCTTTACGCGCAACCCGGGTGAGTTGGTTGACCTTCTCAACGGTGGTGTCAACCGGCTTTTCGCAGAAGCAGTGCAGCCCCATGGAGAGCGCAGGAATTGCGCACTTGCCGTGGTTGCCTTCTTCGCTGGCGACCAGCACGGCGTCGAGGTCTTTCTCGCGGTCGAGCATGGTGCGCAGATTGGTGTAGGTTTTTACGTTGGGCCATTGGTCTTCACAGATGGCGGCGCCTTCTTTGGCGCGGTCTTCGACGAGGTCGCATGTCGCCGCGACCCGGTACCCTTTTATATTGGTGATTGCCTTCAGCAGCGTTTTGCCGCGCCCGCCCGTGCCGATCAAGCCAAGCACGATGTCTTCGTTTGCGCCAAGAACACGCGACGCTGATGCGGCGCTGATCGCTCCTACTGCTGAGGCTTTCAGAAAGTTTCGTCTGGTTTCAGAGGCCGTCATGTTTTTCTCCCCAATTCAATATGAATTGGTGGGCTGCTTCCAGCCCACCCTACCGCACTTGTATTTGTAGGGTGGGTTCTTAACCCACCGTTTTTAAACTTGCCAGTATTCCTAATTCTGTATTTTCCAATATCCGACCTTCTGCGTACAGGTGCGTTGAATGATGTGATACACAGAATCTTCGTTGAGTTGGATGGTCAACGGTTCGCCATTGGTTCCGCCCTGATACTCAACGCTCTTGTTGGTTGGGTAGCCGTTTTCGTCCAGCGCAGTGACTTGTAACTGGCTGCAATTCGACAACGATAATGAAACACTGGTTTGGTTTTTCTTGACACCGAACGGGAAGCCGCCGATGTCGGTGATGGTTCCTTCTTCATCCCCGGAGACGCGGAAGCCATAAGGCCGTTCCGCCGTCATGCTTTGAATTAGAATTTTTTCTGACGATTCAAGCGGCTTGCCGTCGAGTGAGATGGCGATGATGGAACCATAGTCATTCTGCGAATCAATCTTGATTTTGCTCAGTTGAACGCTTCCTGCGTTCGCTAAAAAACCGGTGCATCCTTGAGCAAGCGGCGAATCAATGGTGACTAGCCCGTCGCCGTAGTTCCACATTAATTCACCCGTCTGGCTTTGGACAGTTTTGTTTTCACGATCAATATAGGAAGATAGATTTACTTCTCTTGAATCCTCAGGGTTATCGCCGAAGGTACGCACGACCCGGCCAACGTAGAATGACAATGGATCAATGCCTTCGATCTGTCCTGACGTGGATTGCCCTGGTGGTACGTCGTTATTGCGGAACTCGTCGAGACTTTGCGCTTCGGCGCCGCCGTTGCCTTTCATGGCATACAGGTCGTCAAGTGAAAGAATCTGGTGGATGACGGGTTCCGCCGCTTGAACATCGCCGCGCCGATAGAGCAGGGCGTAAGCGGGGAAATTGCCGAGGATCACCGGAGAGGACAAAGCGAACTTGTTCATCGATGTGTCCCAAAACGCGCCGCCCAGCGCGAAGGTATAAATCGCGTCGACATCTTGCAATGCGCAGTAGGCAGAGGTTAAGAAAGCATAGTCGGCGCGATAGAGATTGGGATTAGTCCAACCGATTTCGCTGATGAGATGAGGGTAATTTTCGATTTGAATAAATTGAATCGGAAGCGATTCGGGCGTGAGCAACGCCGAATGGTTTTGAAACGTGTGTCCTGGATTGACGGCGTACGAACTGGTCCCGTCCGAACTGCTATGACCAGCATCAAAGTAGCCGTGTTTGTCGATCGCGTCCCCGGCCATGTAGGAGTAGCGCTCAAGAGCGCCGGTCATTGAGGCGTCCGCCGTATGCCAGTTGGTTGCGTAAACCATGTTTTTTGCGCCAAGGTCATTTTTGAAATAGGCCGTGGTTTTTTCAAAGAACCCGCGTTGTAATTCCGTCAGAAACTGCGTCTGGTCGCCGACGCGCTTCTTCTTGCCTGCGCCTGCTTGACGGACGGCGTCGGTGGTCATGTGCCAGGCTTCGTAAATGCCCATTCGCCCGGCGTCGAGGTTGTCGTCGGCTTCGCGCTGGTTGCTCCATGCCTGATAGGCTTTGTTGAGTGAGCCGTGCTTTTTAACCAGCCAGTCGCCAAACAGCAATTCCAATTGCTGCCAGTGAACGGACGGCACATTGGATTTTGTGAACGTCCAGAAGAACAAGTTGTCTTCGTTGAGAATTTCGACCAGCGCTACAGCGGGTTCGTTACCGAGCGTCTTGCCGCTGTATGGACTTTTGGTTGTGAGTAACTCACGCGCCCAGTTGTTGTATATCTCTTGCATCCGCTCTTGGAAAAATAGCAGCGCGAAGGGGCGTTTGTTATTGGTCGAATCATAGCCTTCGATCCCATACGACGGCTTGATATCAAACCACAGTGGAAAGTAAAAACTGATGGATGTATAAATGCCTTCGCGTTTGAGCGCTTCGATAAAATAAAACAAATCGTCAAGTTTTTTTTGATCTAGGTGATCGACGTTTTCGCTGTCAAACAGCGGGCTGTGATAACGCACCATATTCACGCCGCGCTTGGCGAGCGACTTCGCGAGGTAATCAATCGACTTGCGGTTTAACGCGGCGGTTCCACTCGAGCCATTCACCGCCCAGAAACGCACTTGAGTTCCATCACCCAAAACAAACTGGTCGCCCTGGCGTTTGACGAAACCGTTCACGCCCGCCTGCGTTTCATTGAGCGAACGCAAATCAAGCAGCGCTTCATCTGTGTAGGCGTCGATAGCGGGTTCCCAAGGGAAGTAACCCTCATCCGCCATGTTCGAGCGTTCATCCGGCCTGAGAGCGCCGCGTGGAATAAAAGGCAGCGGCGTTAAAAGAAAGCAATCAAAACAAGCAGTCAGGCTTTCGCCCGGGCCAGCCAGCAGGCGTAGTTCAAAAGTGGTTGTTCCTTTGGCGAGCGTCGATTCGCCTGCATATACCCAATTGACGCCTAAGTTTTGTTGAATGGAGACGCTGTCAGCCAAGGCGATGTCGCGTCCGACGGTTTGCCATTCGTCATCGCCGAAGCGCCAGCGGAAAGGGCCGTGCTTCCAGAATTTTCGCGCCCAGAAGTCATAGACGCCGTCTTCCGGGACAGTGACTTCATACTTTGCGAATGCTTCATCGCCGGTGCGGTTGCCTTCGTTGCAGAGCCAGGCGCGGTTGGATAGCAGATGGCGTTTGCCCTCGACGGCGCCGTTGCCAAACCAAGTATTGCTCGGAAAGTTAGTTTCCCGTGCGTCCTCGCCTTCCCACCAGACGTATGCCGTTTGGCCTTGAGCGTGGATTGATACGGATGTCGCGAGTAGCGCAATGATCAGAATGGGACGGAAAAACATAAAACCCTCATTAATTTACGAAGTGATTTGCCGTGCCACCAATATATCATAGGCTGGCGTAAAGATCAGGCCATTGGATAAGGCCAGGCTGAACGAGATTCATTTTGAATGGAAAGGCTCTTTTTAGCGTATATTAAAGTAAATACATGGCGCTCAAGTTGTTCTTGTAAGACAATATTCAATCGGTTAGAGTGGAACCATTGCGCTGTAAGAATCTCATTACATTCACGAGGCTTGGTATGACTTTGCGGTATCTCTTTCTTTTTTCGTTTACATTAGCTTGTGTCGTTCAAGTAAATGCCCAATCAATTTCGGAAGGCGAAGTTCCTTTGTATAAAGGAGCCTCTCCTCGCGTGTTTATGAAGCAATGGTTGATGACCGACCCGATTGAGACTGACCTGATCGGTAACGCGACCGAACAAGTGGGCAATGTACCACGCGACCGCAACCGCCGGGCGATGAAAGCGTTCGACTTCGATTTCTTGATCGGTAACGCGACCGAACAAGTGGGCAATGTACCACGCGACCGCAACCGCCGGGCGATGAAAGCGTTCGACTTCGATTTCTTGCAGGAGAATGGCGGCGAGTCTCAAATTCGGCCCACAGCTGGAATGAGCGTTTCCGGCGCGGGCGCTTCGTCTGAATGGCGGTTGCAAGAAACCAAATCTGACCGTATTAATTTTGATGATCTGTTCGGGCGGCAGGAATATGTAATCGTCTATGCGTTTGCGAAAGTCTTGGTCGATGAAGCAACGACAACCTATCTTGGCGTCGGCAGCGATGACCAATGTAAGTTATGGGTCAATGGAGAAATGGTTTATTCCCATCGCGACGGACGGCAAAATAGCGTGGACGATGATTATGTCAGCGTTGATTTAATCGAAGGCGAAAACACGCTGTTATTGAAGGTAATGAATCAAGAAATTGAGTGGGGAATGACTTGCCGTTTTCTTGATAAAAGCGATATCTCTGAATTTGATCTGATCGAAGCGCAACTCGAAAGCCTCCCGCAAGAATCATTTAACGAATTGGCGTTAATCGTTGGCGGAGTTGCATTGACAACGGTTGTCTTGCTAGTGTTGTTGTTATTTCTCGCGAAGAGCAGCTCCCGGTTTTAGAGTGTTTCTGTATTGTAATTTAAGTCGATTCAAGGAGCCGGTTGAATGAAGCGTCTATCTTATCCATTAGCGGTTTTTCTCGTTGCAGCATTCATGCTTTGTGCGGACGCCCAACAGGAGCGTTCGATTCAATACAAAAAAGAAACCCGCCTCATTTTTGACGCAATGGATGCGGGGAAACTCGACGCCGCCGTCGCAGAATTCAACCAATTTCTAAAAGAATATCCCAACGATTTAGAGTGTTATTTTGGATTGGCCGCTGCGTATTCATTGAAGGGCGATATACCCAAGGCGATGGAGAACGTCGATTTGGCGGTAGGGAACGGCTTGTCGTTCGGGCGCTTTCTTGCCGGGCCGCGCGAATGGTTTGCGAACTTGTATGAAAGCGAAGCCTATCAAAGCTACGCGCAAACGCATCACAACAAATATGACGACCTGCTGGTGCATGGCCCTCTGTTGGGTTGCGTCGATCATCAGTCGGCGAAATTCTGGGTGCGTACGATGGAACTCGCCGGTGCGACAGTAAACCTGAGCGAGACGCCCAACATGCAAACCGGGCTCAAAACCGCTTGGAGCGCGACCAAACCCGAAGATGATTTTACTGTTGTATTGAGCATTGACGGTTTGAAACCTAACACGCGTTATTATTACGAAATCTATATCAACGGCATTCAGAAGACGCCTGTGTATTCGTTCCGTACGTTTCTTGAACCAAACGCATCGGCGCAATTTTCGGTCGCGTTCGGCGGTGGAGCGGGCTTTACGCCTCCGTACGAATATATGTGGAACACCATCGCCGCGCATGATCCATTGGCGTTTTTATTCATGGGTGACAACGTCTATATCGACAACCCCACCAGCCCCAATGTGCAAAAGTATTGCTACTACCGCCGCCAGTCGCGGCCTGAATTTCGTAACTTCGTCGCACAGCGATCTAACTTCGCCATCTGGGACGACCATGATTTTGTTGATAACGATAAGTGGGGCGGGCCGGATACCTTTTCGCCGGAGTGGAAACTCCCCGTCTGGAACGTGTTTAAACAAAACTGGAATAATCCGTCCTACGGCGGCGGCGAGACTCAGCCCGGATGCTGGTTTTCCTATTCGATTGGCGATGTTGACTTCATCATGCTTGATGGACGCTACTATCGCGACGATCCCAAGACGCCGACGCCGTCGATGCTCGGGCCTGTCCAAAAAAAATGGCTGTTCGATACGCTCAAGCAGTGCAAAGGGACGTTTAAAGTAATCGCTTCGCCCGTGCCGTGGTCATACGGCGCCAAGCCGGGCAGCCGCGACCCGTGGCAAGGCTATAAAGAAGAGCGCGAAGAAATCTTTTCGTTTTTGGAAGCCAATAAAATTGACGGCGTGTTGCTCATTTCCGCCGACCGCCATCGTTCCGACTTATGGAAGATTGAGCGCGAGAATGGTTACGATTTGTATGAATTCGAGAGTTCAAAACTGACGAACATTCATACGCATGGTATTATGCCCGGGTCAATCTTCGGCTACAACGATACCTGTTCGTTTGCGCAGATGAACTTTGATACGACCAAAGATGACCCCACCGTCGCGATGGAAATATACAGCATCGACGATGAACTCATCCACAAAATGACGCTCAAAAAAAGCCAGATCAGTTATAAGTAATATTGGAGGCATATAATCTGTCTGTAGGGGCGCAACGCGCTGCACCCTGTATCATTTTGTGGGGAGGGCGAACCTCCTGGTGAGCCGCATATAAGCGATTGCGTATTGATTCTAAACGGCTCGTCGGGAGACTCGCCCTCCCTTCGAATGGAATTCCATCCAATTTCTTACCAATAAAACGCAGCCGTGTCTTGTTATCATAGTGAAGTGAAAAACGACGCCCATGACGCCCATCTGATTCAGCAGTACCTGAGCGGAGATTTCGCTTCATTCGAGGCGTTGTTCAGCCGCCACAACGATGTACTGTTCCGCTTTGTGGTTTCACTCGGCGGGCCGCTTGAACAGGCGGAAGACGTTGTTCAACGGAGTTGGATCCAAGCCGTCGAGCATTTGCATGAGTACGAAGACCGTGGACGCTTTCGCAGCTGGCTGTTTCGCATCGCGCATAGAATTTGGTTGAATGAAGTGTTCACTTGGTGGAGCCGAAATACGGCTTCAATGGACGGCGCCGACGGTCGTGACGGGCCGCCGTTAGACCACGCCGTTTGCCGCGAGACGCCGCGCAATATCGCTGAGAAAAATGAAGCCAGTGAGGCCTTTTATCAGGCGTTGAATGAGTTGTCGGATGAATTGAGACGCACCGTCTTATTGCGCATTGATGCAGAACTCACATTTCAAGAGATTGCCGACGAAATGCAATGCCCCCTGGGTACGGCGTTGTGGCGAATGAAAGAAGCGGAGAAACGACTGAAAGCGAAGTTGAGACATTCGGAATATGCCTAAACAACCGTTTGACGATTTGAAATTGTTGAGCGAACGTCGGCTCAGCCCTCCATTTTCGGAGGAGAGCAAAGGCGTGGTTTTCGACGCGGCCCGGCGCCGGGTTGCAAGGCCGGGTGCGTCCAAGCGCGGCTTGCTTTGGAAGGCGCTGGCAGCGGCGGCGTGTTTGGCGATTGCGCTTTTCTGGATGAATGAAGCAAAGACGCCTGGAACAGAGCCTATTACTTTTCCAGCACAACCGCTGGGAGTTGCTAAGCGCGATGTGAATGTGGAAGCCGACCTTTGGAAGGTGACATCGATTGAGTTCCCTGAAGTCGATGGCGTGTCGTATGGAGTTCCCGTCATCACTTACGAAATAACCAATGGATGAATCAAAACAGGAGATAGAGATGAATATCTTGAAAATAAATCAGTGTTTAATCGCAATTTTCATTATTATAAGTCCGATTTTTTCCGCCCAGTCTCAAGAGAAAAATTGGTATGATGCCTATTTTATTCCTGGATTGGTCAATGCTCGCTTGAATTATGAGACGGAGACAAAAAACTATAGCATCTGGCGTGAAGGCATAGAACTTAAGAATCCTGATGTTACTGAAGAACAGTTAAGCAAATGGAAAGCCGCGCAGGAAGATGAAGGAATTACCCGTTCTATCCGAATAATTAACGCTGATGAATCATATTTCTCTGAAGACATAATTGTCACATCAAAAGAGCTCAAGCAAAGTCCCACTTCTCATCCCGTCCTTTATAGCCGCCTCATTATTGATAAAGACAAAAGTGAGAAAACATACCAAATAATCATTCCGGGATTAGTTGAGAACAGCAATCCTATAAATTCTGTTACAGGCCAAATTTATTTTAAAATGCGTAAGTCATTGGCTATAAGAACAGCCTGCCTGCAACGTATGGATTTTTTTGTCCCAGTTAATGCTGTATTAAACAGCCGACAAAACGGCAATATCACTCAATTGTATGAAGGAAACTACAATTTAGTGTTTATCGAATATGAAACAGATGTCGCAACGGGTTTGCTATCAAGAGTCGTATTTTATAAAGACCCGAATGAGACACGATCGGAAGTTGACCGAAGGGATGTTCCAATCAATGAAATCGCTGCGTATATTGACTCAATGACGGTGTATGAATACCTCTACTCAGACTATATTCGGCATGAGCCGTCAGGGATTCCACTACCTAAACATATTGAAAAAAAGCGTTATTACCGTACGCGCATCGAAAACCGGTCTCCGGTTAAGTTAATCGATGATACGGTTGATACGCTCATATCATTTTATGCGAGAGACGCTGAGCCTGGAACGATGGGGAGACCTCCAGATGGAAAGCCTCCTCGACCATCTCCCGGAATGATGCCGGAACCGATAACAGAAACTCCTATGGATATACCAGCTGCTTTTGTTATTCCAACTCCGTCTAACTAACGCGACCTAACGGGATGCTATTTATAGCATCAAATTAAATTGTTATGGGCGGTGGTAACGCCGCTCATTTTTTTTACTGCAATCACTTCTTACGCGTTTCTTCCACAATAACATTCGACAGCAGCAGCAGCGCAATCAGGTTAGGCACGGCCATCAGCGCGTTCATGATGTCGGCGAAATCCCACACCAGTTGTAGTTTGGTGACCGCGCCGATCATGACCACGACGACCCACAAAATACGATAAGGCATAACAGCGCGAATGCCGCCGAGATACTCAACGCATTTCTCGCCGTAGTAGCCCCAGCCGAGTATGGTCGAGTAGGCAAAAAAGATCAGGCTGATCGAAACCAGCATCCCGCCCCATGTGCCGGGTAACCCTTGCGAAAACGCTTCGACGGTTAGCGACGCCGCTTCCATATCGCTGCTGCCTTCTTTGAACCACACGCCGCTGATGATAATCACCAGCCCGGTCATGGTGCAGACGATGATGGTGTCGAGAAAGGTTCCCGTCATCGAAACCAGCGCTTGTTGTTTGGGGTTGCGCGTCTTGGCGGCTGCGGCGGCGATGGGGGCGCTGCCCAGGCCGGATTCATTCGAGAACAGGCCTTTGCTAACGCCGGAGCGCAGGGTCTCGATCATAATTGCGCCGAGAAAACCGCCCGCTGCTGCGGTCGGATTAAAGGCGTGGTAGAACACAAGGCTCAACGCTTGTGGAATCTTATCAGCATTCAAAATCAATATGACAGTCGCGCCCGCCATATAGATGATCGCCATAAAGGGAACCAGCCAACCTGTGACGGTTCCGATGCGTTTGATGCCGCCGAGGATGACCAGTGCGGTGAAGATGCTGAGCAAGACGCCCGTTACCCAAACAGGGACGCTGAAAGTTGTGTTCAACGCATCCGCAACCGTATTCGCTTGCACCATGTTGCCAATACCAAACGCCGCGATTGAGCCAAACAAGGCGAAGATAATCCCCAGCCATTTGGCGCCGAGGCCGCGTTCGAGGGCGTACATCGGCCCGCCCACCATCTCGCCTTTTTCATCCACCACGCGGTATTTCACGGCGAGAATGGCTTCGCCATATTTGGTGGCCATGCCGAATAGCGCGGTGATCCAAATCCAAAATAATGAACCGGGGCCTCCGACTGCGATGGCGGCGGCGATTCCAGCAATGTTTCCTGTACCGATGGTCGCGGCGAGCGCGGTCATCAATGCTTTAAAGTGGGAGATGTCGCCTTCGGCGTCTTCGTCTGATTTTGAGAACGCGAGTTTGAGCGCGCCGGGCAACGCCCAAAACTGGATGCCGCCCAGCCGGATCGTCAAAAAGACGCCGGTGCCGATTAACAATATGATTAAGGGAAGTCCCCAAACATAGCCTTGAATGGTTTTGAGTATGACGCCGATATCCATGCACACTGCTCCTAAAATTTGATGGTATACCTAACCATTAATTGAGAAATCAAACAAGCGAAAAAGAATATTACTAGAATCCATCTCATAAATATCCGTGTCATCGCGAGGAGCCTGCCTGCCGCAGGCCGACGCGGATATCTAATATAACCGGGGAGGGCGAACCTCCTGGTGAGCCGCGATTGAATGAAAGTGTTTCAATACTACGCGGCTCGTCGGGAGACTCGCCCTCCCCTTGCTTCGGTCGTTCCACTCTCTCGCAATTGACATTTAAAGGATTATGAGATGGCTTCTATTCTCATTTTAATTGATCTATGAAATGATGGATGCAAGTATTTCATGTGAGGAAGAACGATGAACAAACAGAAAGTCACACGACGTACATTTGTTCAATCCAGCGCAGCGGCGGCGCTGAGCGCGTTGCCCGCGCCGTCCGTTATCGGCGCCGCTGAGCGTCCGCCCAATATCATTTTTGTTATTTGCGACCAGATGCGCGGTGACGCCATGCGCTGCGTCGGCAATCGAAATGCGCGTACGCCCAATCTCGACCGCATGGCGAAAGACGGCGTGTTGTTTTCGCGTGCGTTTTGCAACAACCCCGTTTGCGTCCCCTCGCGCATGGCGACTTTCGCCGGGCGATATCCTCACCAGACCGGGCGGCTCAGCAACCGCCCGTGGAAAGGCAAAGAGTTGGATATGCCGAATACGCTTGGTGGATACTTCTTAGATCGCGGTTACCGCTGCGGCTGGGTCGGTAAGAACCACACGTATGAGAAAAATGAACTCGAAAAGTTTGATACCTTCAGTCACCGCGCCCGCGAGCCGTTTCGCAAATACTCGCGATTCACGCCGCCCCATTGGCACAGCCACACGCTTTGGCCGGAAGACCAATGCCATCCGCGCAAGAACACCGACGAAGCAGTCGAGTTCATTAAGACGTCGTCAAAGAGCGAGCCGTTCTTTTTGCATGTCAGTTATTTTGATCCGCACCCGCCCTACATGGCGCCGGATGAATTCGTTAGCCGTTACGATTCGTCAAAATTAAACTTGCCCGAAACTGTTGCGCCGGGGCGTCTCAGCAAGCGTCTCGAAGACTTTGCTAACGGTTTCAATATGCACGAACTAAATGACGCTGATCTAATCGAGACGTTGAAATTCTATCACGCCGCCGTTGAATGGGGCGTTGACTATCAAGTCGGGCGGCTTCTTCAAACCATCAAGCAACAGGGAATCGAACAAGACACCGTAGTGGTATTTACCTCCGACCACGGCGACTTCATGTGCGACTACCGTTTGGTGCGCAAAGGCATCTTCTTATACGACGCTTTACTTCATGTCCCGCTGATTTGGTATGCACCGGGGCGCGTCTCGAAAGGAAAAAAAGCCAACGCTCTAGCGAATGGTATTGATATTTTCCCAACATTAGTTGATTTCTCCGGTGGAAAGCCAGCCGAATATTTGGAAGGGCGCTCTCTTCGCCCATTCATCAATGGCGAAAAGCCAAGCGATGACGACGCCATTTTCACCACTGGTGGTTATGGGCAAGTGCAGCCCGTGAACAATCCATCGAGCGACTTGAAAGACGAAGATGAAACCCCTGTTCATACCCGCGTGATGGAGCAGAGCATGGAGCCAACCTATGAAACCCGCATGGTTCGCACGCGAGATTTTAAGCTGATTCTCAACGAAGACGATCCGGCGGAACTCTATGATCTCAACGGCGGTGTGGGCGAGCGTGAAAACCTCATAGGCAAGTCGCAATTCGCACCCGAACGCCGTGCGCTCGAGAAGCGCACGGACCAATGGCGTACCCGAACGGGATAGCCGTTTATGCGAAGACGGTTAGCTAGTCACAAGGCGGCGCCAGTCGGTGAAAATTTCCAGCCCAGCGGCAAGTTTTTCCACCTTGATCCATCATGTCGCCAACATTTTTAAATGGATAAATAGAAGAGGCTTTCTTCTGTAATGCGCTGTAAATTCATAAGATATGAAGATTGCCCCCGATATCAGTTATCGCATGTGATGGGTTGGCACGCATGTTGTATATAGAGAGAGTGGGTGCTGTAAACGATTTGAAGGAGTGAGGAGTTTCGACAGGTAGTATGATCGAGTGAACTGTCGAGGCTACCGAGCAGCCTTCAGCCATAGAGGGTCGGTGTTGGCGGAGCCGATCTACGACCTTCTGAATGGGGAAGACCGGTGCAAGCGGAGCTTGACCGGTCTTTTTTTGTCTAGATTTATAACGGGGGAGGGCGAGGCTCCCGCCGAGCCGCGAATAAGCGTAATTAATTCGGGATTATTGGCTCACCAGGAGATTCGCTTTACCATTAATTAGTATTTACCCGGATTTTTTTTCTTTCAGCGCGGCGTCCATGAAGGCGTTTGGATTGCGCATGTGCATCTGGCATTCTTCCGAGGTTATCATGCCGCGTTGATAGAGTTTGATAAGCGAACTATCCAGCGTGGTCATGCCGTCTTTGGTACCGGTTTCTATGACGGAATACAACTGGTGCGACTTGCCTTCGCGAATCAGGTTTGCGCAGGAATGGGTATTGCGCAGCACTTCCGCCGCGAGCACCCGTCCGTCGCCGCTGGCTTTGGGCAACAAGCGCTGCGAGACCACCGCCAGTAAACTCAACGAAAGTTGTACGCGCACCTGTTGTTGTTGATGTTCAGGGAACACGTCGATGATACGGTCGATGGTTTGCACCGCGTCATTGGTATGCAGCGTTGCGAGAACCAGGTGGCCGGTTTCCGCTGCCGTTAGCGCGGCGGAAATGGTATCCCAATCGCGCAATTCGCCGATCTGAATAATGTCGGGGTCTTGGCGCAAGACATACTTCAATGCGTTGCGGAACGACTGCGTATCGCCGCCGACCTCGCGTTGATCGACGATGCTGTTCTTGTGATTGTGGATATATTCAATCGGGTCGTCGACGGTGATGATATGCGCGCGCTTATTAAGATTGATGAGGTCGATCATTGACGCCAGCGTGGTTGACTTGCCGTGCCCGGTCGGCCCCGTGACCAGAAACAGTCCATGCGAAGACATCGCCAAATCATACACGATCGGCGGAAGCCCCAGCGTTTTCAAACGGGGGATTTCGGTCGGAATCGGTCGGAACGCCGCCGCCGCGCAGCCTTTTTGCCAATAGCAATTGACGCGAAAGCGGTGCGTGCCGCCTAAGCCAAGCGACAAGTCGAGTTCTTTCTTTTCTTCATATTCCAAGCGTTGTTTTTCGTTCAATAATGAATAGATCAGCCGCTTGACCATGTCGGGCGTCAAGGTCGGATATTCTGTCGGGATCAGCTCGCCGTGCAGGCGGATCAACGGCGGCGTTCCCGCAGTCAACAGCAGGTCGGATGCGCCGCGTTCGTATGTGAGTTTAAACAGCTCCGCAATTTCCATGTATTTAATCCTCAGGTTTCGGCGTTGGCGTTGGCCTCGGCGCAGGCGTTGGGTCGTCTTGTCGTGGAAGAAAATCCATTGTGGTTTCAATCACGTCCGACCACAAACCAGCGCGGTTACGCGCCCGAACTTTCATATAGTAAGAAGTGTAGAACGCGGGCGGCTGAAAAGCGAATGTAATCTTTGGCTCTTTCGTCAGCACTTCTTCAGGAGGTTGATGGAGGCCGTGCGTTGTCCAGATATACGAATAGCCTTCAATGTCTGATTGTTCATCGACTGCCGAGTCCCATGACCACGACATTTTGTTGGATTGATGTTCACCGACCAAGTTCGATGGATCGCTGGGCGGGGTCGAATCGATCCTTGTTTCAGAAATATTTCGGTTACGCCAGAGGTGAACGCCGTCGAGCAACAGTTTGTATTTTGTATTCAGTTTGAGTGAATTGCTGGGGGTGGTGATGGCAAAGCGTTCAATGGAGCGGCGCTTCTCGGGTGATGTGAAAGCCTCATCCAAATCAATGACGCAATAGTGCCATTGGCTACGCTCGTCTCCTGTTCGCGACAGCGTATCGAGTTCGGCTTGAAATTCATCTGATGCAGCGGCGATGCGGACCGAGAAGCCCTTAGGCGCGTCGCTCCAGTAATAAAAATCCAAGTAGCGATAGTTTGACCAATCGAGCGTCGTCATTTCTTTGGTGAAACCAACGCCGATCAAATCGATGTCTCGCTGCTTCATGGATTCTTCACGCCATTCAAATTCAAACGTCCCGCAGGCGCGGCCTTCAATTGGGGCGTCAACGCCAAACGATTGGCTCAATAAAATGCCGGGAGCGGAACTCATCAGCAGCGCTTTCGTCATGTCGCTGAACTTGTCGAATGAGCAGAGCGCAACGTGGTCGCTCTCATGGTCGCAGGTGACGGCGGAGCGAAATTGAAAGCGCTGACCGTCTTTGCCCGAAAAGGGAACCGCGCGCGTATTCGCGGCAGAGGCGAGCGAGATGGTTTGCCATGCGCTAGCCGTTTCGTTGTTTTGTTCGCGATAAAAAATGGTGAAGATTGCATTTTCACACGTCGGGGTTTCGGAGCATTTCAGTTCAAAGTTCGGCGCGACCCATTCAGGAACAATAACGCTGGATGTTATCGGTTCCGTTCGCGCTGTCATTGGCAGAAGCACAATGCAGGTAATGAATAACACAATCATTCGTAACACAGATACGCTACCTCTTTCAATTAATTATCGTCTTCGGATGTTTGATAGAACGAAATCGAGTCCGTCCCGGTGAACATGCCTTGCGAGTTGAGTTTAAACTCTTCCGGGTTCGAACTCGCCAGCATGGCGTCGTCATAGGTAATTAAATCTTGTTTGTATAATTGCAAAAGAGATTGGTTGAAGGTTTGCATTCCAAACTCTTTGCCTTTCTGCATCACTTCGGGCAGGCTCCAGTGTTCGCCCTGGCGTAAGAGCTTTCTCACCAGCGGGGTTGCGCTCAAAATTTCCATCGCGGGAACGCGCCCCTCGCCGTTTGTACGCGGCAGCAGCCTCATCCCGACAATGCCTTCCAGCGACAGCGCCATTTCTTCGCGCACCTGCGCTTTCATGTGGTCGGGGAAATAATTGATGATGCGATCAAGGGTATGAACAACATCGGTTGTATGCAGTGTTGACAAAACCAAGTGTCCGGTTTCCGCCGCAGAGATAGCGGTCATCATCGTATCAGAGTCGCGCATCTCGCCGATCAGGATCACATCCGGGCTTTGCCGGACCACATGGCGCAAAGCGTCGTGAAAATTTTGGGTGTCGTAACCAATTTCGCGCTGATTGATGATCGATTGGTTGTCCTTATAGACAAACTCTATTGGGTCTTCGATGGTCATCACATGTTTTGAAAAATGTTGGTTGATATGAGAAATCATGGCGGCGAGTGTGGTCGATTTTCCGCTGCCGGTGGCGCCGGTGAGCAACACCAGCCCGCGCGGTAATTCAGAAAATTTTTGTATGACCGGCGGCAGACCCAAGGCTTCAAAACTGAGGTCTTCGTCTTGAATGCAACGCGCCGCCATGCCGATGTGTCCTTGTTGGCGAAATAAGTTAATGCGAAAGCGCTCGCCGGTGTCAATCGTATAAGCGAAATCCAAGTCGGGTTTATCTTTAAACAGGCGCGCCTGATGGTCGGTCATTAAGATATGGGCGGCTTTATCCATATCCTCGTCGCTGATCGGAGGCAAGTCAGATTTATTGATAGAACCATTGACCCGATAGCCGGGGGGGATGCCGACTTTGATGTAGAGGTCTGAGGCCGTCATGATTTTCATCTGGCGCAGAAGCGCAAAAATATCCATAGTTCCCCCTCGAAACGGAATGGTCTATATAAGAGTAACGAAAAAGCAAAAAAATGTCGGCAGGAACTGCATCAATCCTCAAAAAACATTATGGTTGCGTCGGCGCATCGCTTTGCGCGTCATCATTCAATATTTCAATTTTGCTTTTGGGATCTTTGACGATATAGTCTTCGCCGGAGACTGCATAGGGCGGTTTCAAGATCACTTTTGATTCGCCGCGCGCTTTGATGGCGATGCCGCCGTCGCCGCGCATCACGCCGCTAAAGGTCACGACCGAACCGTCGTCGGCTTCAATGCAGATGCCGTCTTCTTTTGCTACCACATGGCAATTTTCGAGCAACAATTCGCTATTGGAGCATTGAATGGCGCCTTCGATTTTCATGTTAGACACAGAACACTGTTTTGCGTCTTTGATCTTGATCGCGGGTTGGTTTCCCTTGGCGGAAATTTTGGTTTCGTTGGCGCCTTTGCCAAACAGCTTAATGGGCGCCTCGACCGAGAGCGACTCATCCATCACATAAGAGCCGTTCGCAAGCACGATGTTGATTGGGTCTCCAGACTGGTCTTGCTTGGCTTGGTCTAACAAGTCTTGCAGGGCGGGGGCTTCTTTGGGATTAATGATGGCGTAGCGGTCTTGCTGGAGTTTTTCCCGCTTGCGCCGAAGGTTAAGCCATCCAATTACAACCAATAAGCCAAGAATAAACTCAACCACCAAGACGATGGTGATTGATAACAATACATTGGGTTCAGATAACCAATCCATATACGCCTCCAACATCTACGCCCCTGCATTTAAGATAAAGCATACATCAATCACGGCTTCATTTCACGAAAACGCGAAATTAATTCGCGAACTACGCCAATCACGCGGACTGAAGTTTCATTTTTTCCCACTTGCACAGGACGCGACAACGGGCCGCCTTGCAACAAGATTTGCTCGCCTAAATCAAAATACTTGCGAATACAACGCCGGTCGCCCATTTGTACAACGACTAGGTCTTCGTTTTGCACGGGCGCATAGAGTTGATAGACGGCTTTGCAGCCTGGCCATACGCCGAGCGGGACATACGAATCCGACTGCACCAGACAGGCTTCATAGTCGCTCTCGCGGTCAAACCATTCCGACGGAAGCCCGATGCTTCCCAAATCTTCCTGGTCTTTGAAATCGTCTGATCCCACCTCAACAATTGACATCACCGGGACGCGGCGGATGCCGTCTTCGCTGCGTCCTTTCGGTGCGACGGTTTCATGCTCTTCGCCTTCGGGCGCTGAGAGCGCTTCGTCGATGTTGCGCCATGCTTCATGTGGAGCGATGACGTCCGGCAGAACCTGGTCTTCGGATTGTTCTTTGGCGCGGTCGATAATTTCTTTGAGTTTCTGAAAAAACTGCCCGGCTTCATTGGCGCGTTTTGAAAGTTCATTTCGGTTGCCGGAAGGATGTCGGCATAACAAACGCTCGTCCGGGGTGAGGATCAAGACGTCATATAAACCGCCCAAAAAGGTCAGCCACTCGTTGGGGCGGTCGCCAAGTTGTGACAACGCCCACGAACGAAGATCGTCATGCGATTGCAGCGTAACCGGGCCGTCGCCGCTGCGAAAACCGCGTGAGCGGTCTTGTAGAATCTCCAACGAGAATGTCAAATTGCGCGGAATGGCGTCAACCAATTCGTCGATCTCTTGCTGGACGCGATACGACACAGCTTTTTGCGGAACGCAGACTTTGTTGCCCGCCAATAGATAGCCGATTTTTCGGGTGGCTTTCACCAAACTTTGCAGTTCGCGTTCTTTCTCGGCGGCTGAAATAAATTGGCGGCGCTCATCGTGTTGAATTTGGAGAATTTCCGATAATTTTTCGACTAGAAGTGGTGGAGGAGGCGGTTTGAAGCCGCTTTCCATTTGAGCAATATAGGGAGAGGAGAGACCCAGGCGGTCGGCCATATCTTGTTGCGTCATCTTACGACGAAGTCGAAACACGCGAAGTTGTTCGCCGAAGGTTTTCAAAGCTGCCCGCTCCTTACTGTTCCCGGCTACAGTTAATATCTGTAGTTAGAAGAATCTCTTATCTCATTAAGTATAGTTACCTTTAATAAAATTTCTACTTAAAAAGATCATAGATGCCGAAAAAAGAGAAAAACTTCCTTGACAGATTTTACTTATTGATATTTACTTGTTTTAGTAACGGAATAACGTTTCGTTGCTAATAAATAAAATGTTACTACTTGGATGAGAAGTTTGGTAACGTTTTGTTTCTAAACCATTGAAACACAATTGATAGTAAGCACTATGGCTTACTATTCGCTCTCAACGCGTTCGAGGGAAAGGTGCGTCTTACAATACGTCACCCCTAAGGCGTTGACGGAAACTGCCCGTGCCCGTCATCAAGCCGCACCTTTTCCCTCTCTTTTTCCCTAAGAATTTTACCACAAAACTTCCTCGACTTTGATTTCGAAAACGTATCCCGGCGTATCAATTATTGTCAAACCGATTCAGGCATGGGTGCAACTCTGGGAGCGCCTGTGCATAAGGGCCTGAAAGCCCGCACTGAAGCGAGCAGCGTTGTACCCATGCCACATGCAATGAAATCTCCAATGTATAAAAAAGGTATCCAATGAACGGAAGAACCCCAAAACTTCAAAACAAGCCGAGCCTGCTGCGCATTCACCTTTGTTCTGCTGGTGGAATTTGCTACAACTATTTTCCAGATCAAAATGAATGAAAGCGAGAAAAATAGTGAAACGATTTTCAATGTGTATGTTGCTTGGTATTGCGGCGGCTTTGCTGCTGTCGGGCCATGTTCAAGCGCAGACGTTTGAAGCGAACTGGGATTCATTAGACTCACGCGAAATTCCCGGGTGGTATCCTGACGCAAAATTCGGCATCTTCATCCATTGGGGCGTCACGGCTGTTCCCGCCTGGGCGCCGCAGGGCGAGTATGCGGAATGGTATTGGAACCGCATGATGAAGCACGAAGGCGAGACATGGGATTTCCATGTGAAAAATTATGGACCGGGCTTCGCCTATCAGGATTTCGCGCCTGACTTCAAAGCGGAACTTTTTGAGCCTGACCACTGGGCGGAAATGTTCAAAAACGCAGGTGCGCAATATGTCGTGATGACCTCAAAACACCATGACGGGTTCTGCCTGTTCAAAAGCGAAGAAGCCAACCGCAGCTGGGGCCGCCCCTGGAACAGCGTTGATATCGGCCCCCGACGCGATTTGCTCGGCGACTTGGGTAAGAGCGTACGGTCCAAAGGGCTGAAAATGGGGTTCTATTATTCGCTCTATGAATGGTTCAATCCATTGTGGCAGACAGACAAAAGCGTGTTTATTGAAAAACACATGATTCCCCAATTCAAAGACGTGGTGACGCGCTACAAACCGTCGATCATTTTTTCAGACGGCGAGTGGGACTTGCCCAGCGAAGACTGGAAAAGCGAAGAACTGCTGGCGTGGTTGTTTAACGAATCGCCTGTGAAAGACGAAGTCGTCGTCAATGACCGCTGGGGCAAAGAAACCCGCCATCATCACGGCGACTATTACACCACCGAGTACGCCGCAGGTATGGCGGACGCCTCTCACCCCTGGGAAGAAAATCGCGGCATGGGGCATTCGTATGGTTACAACCGCAACGAAGACCTCGGGCAATACCGCACTGGACGCGAGTTTGTGTTGATGATAATCGACCTCGTCAGCCGCGGCGGTAACCTATTGCTGAACGTCGGCCCGACGGCGGACGGGCGCATCCCGGTCATCATGCAACAACGCCTGGCGGAAATCGGCGCCTGGATGGATGTCAACGGCGAAGCGATTTATGGAACGCGCCCCCGCGACGAACAACGCCAGTGGAGCGCAGGCGAAGTTCCAAAAGTTGAATACGGCGGCGAGTACATGGTGAAGTACGACATTAACGAAGTGACGGGCGACCGCAACGGCGATAGCGCTGTGATTGATGCGTTCTTCACAACAAAAGAAGACACGCTTTATGTGATTTCTCCGCGCTGGCCTGCGGAAATTTTTCGGGTAAAAAACGTCAAAACCTCAAAAGATACCAAGGTCACAATGCTGGGCGTCAAAGACGAATTGAAATGGGATTACGTCGCCGACGATATCGTGATCTATACGCCTGATTTCAAACCCGGCCAGGAGCCATGCGACTTTGCATACACGTTTAAGATCACGAATGTGGAGTATTAAAGATCAGAGTGGGGCATTTTCGACTCACCTTTTGAACTATCACATTGCTCGCGGTGGGTCGATAAGGCGCGACCCACCGAACCACTATTCATGGCTTTAATATTTGCAAGTCTTGAAGTATGTTCAGCGATTTTGTGCAAATAATTTAATGCATGACCAAGCGCAGCAAAAATCACAGCTTCAATTATTCCTGATGTAATCCAGATTATTGATGGAGTATAGGCAGTAATTTTCCATTCCATTCCAAAACCAGGATCTCCTGGCCAAAACGTCATCGCTAATATAAATCCTCCGATTAATGAAGCTGCAGATAGAACAAATAAAATGATTGAAATAACTGGGTAGGATGGAAGTTCTGAAGTATTATTTAGTTCGTAATTTTTATTTTGAGTGTTATCATATGAATGCTTTTCGACAGAATCCGTCTCGTTGTCCTTTGTCTTTTCAGAAGTGATTCTGGGTGTATTGTCAGATTCTGATGAGTAAATTGATGCAACAACAATCACGAGAACAACTACTAGAACTACAATCATGCCAAGAAATTCACTCATTTTTTAATCTCCTTCCATTTACTTTTTATCCTTTATTGCCTAGAAAAACTATAATGAATTACAGTTAAAATATCTACTTCTGCGCAGCGATTAACACCACGCCTTCTTGAATCTCGCGGCCTTCGGTTTGGCCGGGTGGCAAGGGCAAGGCCGAATGAAATGAGGGCAGCCCTTGATTTTACACAGTTCTATAGGGCGCAGCACGCTGCGCCCCTACCATTTCTCACTGCTTCGATGCGATCAATACCACGCCTTCTTGAATCTCGCGGCCTTCGGTTTGATAGATCGGTTTGAGAAATGTAAAGAAAAACTCTCGATTAAACGATTTGAACTTTTTGTGATGCTTGAACAGGAGCAGGAACAAACTGAATTTCTAATTTTTTATGAAGTGCGGCTGCAATCCGGTTTAGCATGGGTAGAGAGTGTCCTTCGTAATCTGCATCTTCTAACCGGGATATGACGGACTGTGTGGTTCCAACCAGTTTGGCAAGTTCCGTTTGAGTCAACCCCGCCTCTTGCCGCGCGTCATAGATCATTTTTCCGACCAATAAGTCTGTCCTGGCTTTTGCTACTCCCTCCTCAAATTCAGGATCGTTTCCATATTTATTGCGAATATAATCAAGAGCGTCTGTTCCTTTTGTTTGAGACATTTTTTTACTCTCCTTCTTCCCAGGAATGGGTTTCAGGTTTCATTTCATATCGTATTTTTCGTTCAATCGCTCTGTTTATTTCAGTGTCCGGCACTTTTCCCTCTTTCGTTATGCCATGGGATAAAACAACAATATTCTGTCCAAAGAAAAAATACAAAATCCTGTATTGAACACGCCTGAATGAAATGCGTAGTTCATAAATTCCGTCCCGCAAGAAATCTGCGTGAGGGCGACGCAGTTCGTGCCCAAATGCCTTCAATAGTTCGATCTGAGCGAAACACTTTTCTAAGGCTTTCTTATCTTGCCGATACACTTCTTCAAGCCAGTTAACCATTGGGGCGCATTTATTTTCTTTGTAGAAAATCACCTTGGTCTCAGGCATGATATAACTTTTTCTCACCATTTATTATATCGCAAAAATGCGATAAGAGGTGAAGAATATTTTTCTATTTGTTTAGAATATTTATCGCACTTCAAACTTTCTTACCTCTTCGATGCGATCAATACCACGCCTTCTTGAATCTCGCGGCCTTCGGTCTGGTAGCCGGGTTTGAGGATGCGGCAGATGGTTCCCGGTTCGACTTCATCGTTGGCTTCGTCGCCAGAGATGTGGACATACGTCGGATCAGGCCTTTGCCCAAAGACGGTGGTGCGCACGATGTTGGTTTTTTCCAAGGCCGGGTCAAGCAATTGCGCTGCTTGGTTTAACGGCTTGTGAATAAATAGAAAACTATTTTTCAGCGGTCCCAGGTTTCCTTCTTCTACTTTTTTTTCCATAAAACGCATGGTCTCATGAAAGAGGTCATACTGCGTAAGGATCGCCGCAAAGCGGTCTTCCCGAATGGAGACCGAATCGAGGCCGTTGTATTGAAATACCTGAAACTGAAGTTCTGCGCCGCCATAGGGAAAGCGGTTCAAGCGGCCCAAGCGGCCTGGTTGCGGGCCTGCTTCGCCTTCGATAATTTCCTGCGCCTTGGTTAAAAAGCGTTCGAGGTGGTCTTTGCAAAGTTTGATGGCTTCGCCGATGTCTCCGCCGATGGTGGCGCTGTAGCGGTCAAAGGCTTCTTTGGCGCGGATGAATGCGGGGTCCATTCCCCGCGAAGTTGGCGCGATGACATCGACTAAAATTCCCCAGCTGGCTGCGGGCGCATAGAGGTCTCTCGGAGTTGAGCCCATGATTGGTTTCCTTCACGAATAAGGGACTGATTTTGCTCGGCTGGAAGGCCGACGAAACAACCACTTACCATACCCCCAAACCGCCCCGTCAACAAGCGAAGCCGCCCCCAGCATTGCGTAGTACAGCAGTATCGGATCAAGCGGCATCCGGTAGCGTGTGCGGGCAAAATAAAGGATGCAGGCCAGCGAATATAACGCCAGCATGGAAAGCGGCAAGCCTTGTCGGAGGCCGATCATCCAGGCGTAGACGATGCCGGTCGCGGCAAGCAGGAGCAGCACCGGGTTCCAACGGAAAATTGGCAAAGAACTGGAACCGGGAAACACCAACCCGGGAACGACCGCGCCTCTGTGTTGAGTGGGGTATTCCGCCCACGGCCAAGGCGGCTCTTGAAGCACATAAAGGTAGTACATTTTTTGGACTGCTCTCGAGAAGAAACTCAACGGGTGTTCACTCAGCGACTGGAGGCCTGTTTTTAAAAAGAGACGGTCTTCAGTCACTTCATTGCTGTTGCCATGATCGGCGAGATATTTGCGGATGGTTTCTTTGTCGCCAGTGTGGTAATAGCTGTAGTTGATGTGCTGACCGATGTAAAAATTCACACCGGAGTTCGTCGTGATTAAAACCAGTGACCCCAGCAAAACAAAGTTACGAATTGTCCAGGGTAGAATCGGCGCTATCCAGGCGAACATCGGCGCCCACAGCCGGTGTCTCCATTTTTCTTGTGGAACTCCTGCCAGAGAACTAAATGCGACAATTGGAATGAAAAATAGCGAGATCGGGCGGACCAGCGCCAACCCGCCGAGCAACGCAGAAAATAAAATATAGAGCCAGTAGTTGTGATTGCGCTGCGCTAGCGTTCCAATCAAAATCCACATCAGCAATCCAAAGACATAAAGCGTTTCTGTCATGACCAGGCCGGTAAAAAAGATGTGTTCGCTCATAAACGCGAACATAAGCCCGATTAAAGCGGGGGCTGCGTGTGGGCGTTTTAAAATAGAGGGTAGGGGAAACTCGCGCATGGGTGTGAGCCATAACCGCGCAATGCTATACAACAACACGGGCGAAAGCGCCCCGAGCACAGCTTGTATGATGCGAAGCGGTTGCAGCGTACTCGCGAATAATAAACTGACCGCCGCAATAAACGTCGGGTAAAGCGGCGCCCGGTAGGCGATGCGGTCGGCGGATTGCCCCATCACCTCGCCTCTCAGAACTTTGAGGCCGCAGACGTAATAGTCTTCCATGTCAGAGAAGGGGGGCGGATGCACCACGCCCACCCAAAGCAGCCGCAAACAGAGCGCGATAATAAATAAGCCGAAACAGATTGCAATATCTGTCCGGTGTGTTTTTAGGCCGGAAAAAAATGCGGTTGGTTTCATTACGCCCAGCAGGTTCAGAGTTGAGCTATTCTACAGGATGAAACGGAATCCGTCGTACCCTATAAGCATAGATGGTTTAATTTTTAATTGAAAGAATAGGGCTGGGCGCTTACGACGAAGCGGTTGTGGGTTCGGGTTCAGCGGCTTTTTCAGGTTCTGCGGCTTCAAACGTAGGAGCCTCTGGCGTTAACGATTGGTTGTACGTTTTTTGGCGGA
Source organism: Candidatus Hinthialibacter antarcticus (assembly GCA_030765645.1). Taxonomy (NCBI): domain Bacteria; phylum Candidatus Hinthialibacterota; class Candidatus Hinthialibacteria; order Candidatus Hinthialibacterales; family Candidatus Hinthialibacteraceae; genus Candidatus Hinthialibacter; species Candidatus Hinthialibacter antarcticus. The sequence goes on from JAVCCE010000076.1 coordinate 26,956, forward strand.
TGTTATAAATCATATTTACGAATTTCGTCTTGTTTTCTTTTGACAGGGGGGAACCCAAGACGCGTGAGATTTCTTTCACGGCTAATTCGTCAAACAACCGTTGAGAATAGAGGATATCAACAGGCTCATTGAGCGCATAACGACGCACCAGACTAAGCAGCGTGTCGCTTTCTGACTGTTCCATCTCTAAAGTCGATATTTCGTCTAAAAACTCTCGCTCTTTGACATATCGCATGTAGCGCTTGTGAAGAAAAATAACAAGCACAATCAAGAGGATGCAGCCGATTCCCAATGAAAGAAACGCTTCCATCGAAACATCAGAATTCTTATATAAACTACCAAACTCATCAGGCATAATACTCTCCGCATTTCCTCATTGCATAGTATATCGTTGTATATTCAAAATACCAACAGATTTTTTGCCTGCAAGTAGTGATGTAAACATCTGTTATTCCTAAGGATATTAGGACTTGCTTATGATCTGGTATTCAGATGAATGAATGGGCCGCGCTTCTTTTCTCCACTTAATTTCGTAATGAGAGGCTTCTTCACCTGCCTCATTGATGTTTCGAACAGTCTCGTATGAGACATCTTCATTGACGCGTTGAAATAGGCTTGATGTAATGATTCGTTCATTCGCGTCATTATAATAATCGGCATGATCTGACTTAAGTTTAAGTATTCCTTGGGGTAATAGCGTTTCAGCCATCTTTTGTAATAGACGGGGGTTAAATAATCTACGTTTGCGATGCCGACCTTTGGGCCAGGGGTCGGGGAAGTACACATGATAGGCTTGGATGCTGTTTGGCTTGACCAACAATTTCACCACCATGTCGGCGTCCAGGTTAAGAAAAGCTAGGTTGGTCCGCCTTAGTTTGGTTGCGCGGGATGCGCCGATACGGATGATCTTTTTTGAACGCTCAATCGCGATGAAATTGACCGAAGGCCGGGCTTTCGATTCCGCCAGAATAAACCGGCCTTTGCCGCAGCCAATCTCAATCTCAACCGGATTGTCATTGCCAAAGATTTTTGGGAAATCCAAGGTTTCATCTATGGAACCCGGTTGAACGAAAATTTCATCCATCAAGGGATCGTATTCGTGAACAGTTTTGGCCATGGTGTAATTCTTGCAACTTTCATATTTTGGGTTCATCCGGTATGTGAGTGCTTACATACCGGATGACCATGATTTTGGTTCCGAAAACGTATTCCGTCATATCAAAAATTGACAAACCATTTCTATAGTGATTGCCAGAATACTATGCGGATTGAGTTCTCATATCTGTATCTATCAGATGGCGCTTAAAGCACAGTATTTTTCAAATGCTCAGGCATGGGTGCAACTCTGGGAGCGCCTGTGCATAAGGGCCTGAAAGCCCGCACTGAAGCGAGCAGAGTTGCACCCATGCCTGATACAGTGAAATCTCAATGGAATTTGTAAAAAAGTGTCCAATTTACGGTAGAACCTTATTTTCTTTAGTTTAAATCGTAGTCGGCTCGACTCAATGCTTGTTGAGGCGTTTCCTTGTTGGTTTGGTTGCGCGGTGTCACAATCAAGCGGCTGTTTCCAAATTTTATCATGCAAATAGAGAGTGAGCCATTTTGATGAATGAAGCGCTGGCTGACGCCAACCGCCAGTTCCTTCAACAGCATTTTCCTCTGCTCGTCCGCCAGATTGACGCAGGCGCCTGGCCTTCGGCGCGTCTTGAGGCGGAGGTCGAACCTGCCCGCAACGGCGGCTGGACCATGCGCACCACCGTACAGGGCGCGAATGTTAATCTGCATAGTCAGTATGATCCCTCCAACGAAGCCAAGCGCTGGGCGGCGGCGAACCCTCCCGCCAACAACGGTGTGTGCGTCTTGTTAGGGTGGGGGCTTGGTTTGCATGTGTTGGAGTGGATAAAACTCTACGGCAAACGAGTTCGCGCGGTAATTATCTTTGAACCGGAAGCGGACTGGTTTATCCAGTCGATGGCCTATACCGAAATGCAGGGGCTGGCTGGTGCGGAGCGGACCGAATTCGTCTTAGGAGACGATGCGCAAGCGTTGTATCAGGCGTTGCTTCGACAGATGGAGGCGATTTTAAGCTGTGATATTCATTTGCTCCCGTTGCCGTTTGCGCCTGCGTATCCCTCCAGCGTGATTCATACCTTGCGCGAAGAAGTGAGGCGTATCCTCACCTCGAAAGAGCAAATTCTAAAACACATGGCGACGCATGGCGCTTTTTGCCAGCAGCATTTAATCCAGAACCTTCCATACGCTATGCGGGCCTGGCTGCCGCGTGAGGCGGCGGGGCTTGCGCAAGGGCGCCCCGGCATTGTGGTCGCGGCGGGGCCTTCACTCGATAAAAATATTGATCAACTGGTCGCGGCGAAAGAGCACGCCTGGATATTCGCGTGCGACACCAGTTTAAAGCCGTTGCTGCAGCGCGGCGTTATGCCGTCGATGGTGGTCAGCAAAGACCCGAGCGATCTCAACCGCGCCCACTTTGAGGGCGTGGACAGTTTAGCTGCGATTCACGCCGCGCTCGATCCACAGGTTGATCCCTCTGTTCCGACGATGTTGAGCGGCGCGGGCGTGTACATGCCCAACCGTAATCACGCCGTACACGCATACATTAAAGGGCTTGAACTCTCTGACGCAGACAAACTGCCATTCAGCACCAACGTCGCCGTGGCGGCGTTTAATATGGCGGTGTTGATGGGGTGCGACCCAATCGTCTTTGTCGGGTTGGATTTATGCTTCCCGGTTGACTCAGGCCGGTCTCATGCGTCGAATACGGCGCTGCAATCCAACGTGAAATTTGATCCGCAAACCCATAAACTGGAATATACGCGCGGCGATGCGCGTGACTTGGTTGATACCATCACCGTAGAAGGCGTTGATGGAAATGAACATCCGACCCTCTCGACGTTTTATGAAGCGTTGCGTCTTCTTGAACAATTAATTGCGCAGTCTGGCCGTATGTGCATCGACGCCAGCGAAGGCGGCGCCCGCATCGGCGGGACGGAAGTGATGCGCTTGGAAGACGCCTTGGCGATCTACTGCCAGCAGCCGGTTGATGACGGAATTTTCAAAGAGAAATCACCGCCGCAGCGTGACCATGCGGCGTTTCAAAGCAGCATTCGAGAGATTGTTCGTCATATCGAACAATGTGAAGCGACTGCAACGGATGCGCTCCAGGCGATTGAAAAGAATGAGGCGACGCTCGAAGAATTAGAGGCCGCGCGTCGGCAAATAGAAGATGGCTACCGCTTGTATCACGAATTACAATCTGCGTTGGAGCGCGTGATGGTTGAAATTCGCAGAGACGGGTTCTTTGATGCGTCTATTGCAAGCAAAGAGGAGATCATCAAACAATACCTATGGTATTTCGCTGAAATTCGCGACGCCTGTAAGCGTTTCGGGCCAGAGTATCAATTGCTGTTGCAGTCAACGGAAAATTAACTATCTTAATACAAAGATGTTTTTTGATTCGCTATGTTTTGAGTATAGAACTTTCGTATCACTGAGAATTGAAAATATGTCTAGATTGAGGGGAGGGCGAGTCTCCCGACGAGCCGCAAATTTAAGAAACGCTTTCAGTTCAAGCGGCTCACCAGGAGGTTCGCCCTCCCCAAAATACCACGATGGAGAATGACATGAATTTTATGCGTATTGTTTTTATGGTTGGATTAATAACAGTCCTCGCGACTCCCGCGTTTTGTGACTGGGTGGAAATCAAAGACGGCAGCCGCATTCAAGGAAATGTTGTTCACATGAAAGAAGGCGCGGTGATTCTCTCAACCGCTTTCGCGGGCGAGTTAGAGATTCCCTGGGCGCAGATCGTTGGAATCGAAACCGATGAAGCCAAGCCGATCCATCTCGACGACGGCAGCGTGATTCAAGGCTCCATAGAAGTGGGCGAAGATGGACAGTTAGAGGTTGTACGAGGCGTTGGTAAGACGCGCTTTCCGATCACGGTTGAAGAAGTCGCGGCGATCGCGCCGCCTGCGCCTCCCACGCCGACGCCGCCACGCTGGAAGGGCAAAGTGGTCGGTAGCCTGTCGGTCAACCAGGGCAATACCGAACTCACCAATGGCGCACTCACAGTTGATATGGCGCGGCGTAATGAAAAAGACCGCTATACCGTACGCGGCGGTTATTTCTTTGCGGAAAACGATGGTAACGATACCCGCGACGAGCAGTTCGTCTCGGCGAAGTATGATTATTTCTTTGACAAACAACTCTATAGTTATTTCACCACCCGCTTTGACCGCGACGTCATCCGTGAACTCGATTTGCGCACCTCCGCCGGCGCCGGGGCTGGATACCAATTATGGGAAACAGAGAAACACAAACTGTTCGGAGAACTCGGCCTCTCTTATGTGAACGAAGATTATCAACTGGCGACGGACGACCAGGATTATATCGCAGCGCGCCTCGCTTCAAGTTTTGATTGGTGGATCATCAAAGATAAACTACAATACAATCAGAACGTCGAATTTTTGCCCGGGCTTCAGGATTTCCAGGACTGGTATGCATTATTCGATACCATGCTCACTTGGCAATGGAACAAGAGCTGGTCAATGAACGGCGGGGTACGGATTGGATACGACAACACCCCGGCGAAAGGGCAGGAAAAAGAAGACATCGAATACCTGCTCGGCTTGGGGTATTCGTTCTAGCGACGCAGCCGGAGGCGCCCAATGAACCGGGAAATCGAAACAGGCCGTCAACTAGAATATTCGGTTATTCTTAAGCGTTATGGTTGGGTGTATATCGTTATTGCAAGTCTCTCAACGCTGAGCGTAATCACTCAAGCGTTGAAGTTGCAGATGAATAGTTCCGTTTATTCTCAACTTATATCCATCTTGCTGTTCGCCTCAATCGGTTATGGAATGATAAAGGGTAAACGCGTTGCGTTTACCCTTTTGTATTTTGTTTCTTGGATTGTGATTGGATCTTTCATCATGATGGTTTTTACGAGCCGCCATGTGTATGGGTTTGTTTTTGTAATCCTACTCATCAATGCCGCTTTGTTCTTGCCCCCATTATTTCTGGTGCGCCCCTATTGGAAAACAATGCGTGATTTTTAATCTTCGTCACTTGGTTGAAAACCCAGCGAGGCCGAGTTGATGCAATAGCGCAGCCCCGTGGGTTGCGGGCCGTCGTTGAACACATGGCCAAGGTGCCCGTTGCAACGGCTGCAATGCACTTCGGTGCGGGTGGAGAACAGCGATTTATCGACGCTGGTTCCAACGGCGGTTTTATTGATCGGTTGGTAATAGCTGGGCCAGCCGGTGCCTGACTTGTACTTCGTTTCCGAAGCGAACAATTCAAGACCGCATCCTGCGCATAAATAAACGCCCTCTTTTTTGTTGTCCCAATAGGCGCCGGTGAAGGCGCGTTCGGTGCCATGTTCGCGTAGTATGTGAAATTGCTGTTCGGTCAGGCGCTCTTTCCAGTCAGCGTCGGTCATTGCGGCGACTTGAGTCGCCTCGACTACTGATGTCGGCGATGACGCAGCCGCCGTTTCATTCGACGGGTTCTTCTCCATGGTTGTCTCCATTTGATTCTCGGATTCCAAATCGCTTTGAGGTTGCTGGTCGCAGGCGATCAACGCAACCGTAAATAGGACGGGCAAAAATATGGGTAATTTCATAAATATATGATATGACAATCTGTTCATGGCATTCTCCTTCGATAAGAAACGAATATCAATTTGTCTTGATAATGCAAAATAAATTACAGATTTAATTGAATTATTTTGAGAAAAGATTCGCAAACTCCGAGAAATTAAATGACGCGCTTGTAGTCATCCAAATCATAGTTCCATACTTTTTCGCCGCAGAAGCGGTCGCCTTCGGGGCAAATGGGACGGGTTTTTGAGAGAACGCGCAAGGTGCAGGGAGGCAGCAGATAGGCGCCGATGTTGGGATTCACTTCGCGAATTTGCTGGGCTTCGTCGACCGAGGCGCGCCAGATTTCTTCTTGCGCATTGTAACACAAACGCATCGCAAGTTTGTGATGCAGGTTGAGTAGGTCGCTCGATTCGGAGAAGCGAATAGAAACCGCGTTCGGCAATAAATACTGAACGTATTCTTCTTTGACGCCGAGTTTGCGCAGTTGGTTCATTGCGTCCCAGGTGCGCGCCATGATCTCGCCATACTCGCGTTCGACGCTTTCGTCTTGCCTGATTAATTCCGGCGTGATGTAGTCGGGCTGCTCGATCTGATGCCCGGCGAGGATGGGGCGCGACGCCGGGGTCATGCGATGGCGTTGGTCTTGAGAATCCGCCGCGTGGCTGATTTTTTTCTTGAACGTATAGGACGGGTGGAACAGACAGCGTGATAATTTTGAAAGCGTGGTGAGATTGAGCGATTCGCCCAGCAAGCGGTTCCGGCCCGGGTCCAGCGCCAGCCGGATTGCGTCCTGGTCGCTGATTTGTGCGCGGGGTACGCCTAATGTCTCGCGCACGGAGTCAGCCAGTATGCGCTCGTTGTCGGTTTTATAGCCGGTGAGTTTTGAGACGCGGCCTTCGAGTTCCGCGTCAAATTCATCAATGAATGGTTTCGCATGAAGCGCATCTGGGTTATGTTGCTCGAAAAATTTCCATTCGGGCGAGCCGTCTTCTTCAAGCGGCGCTTCAATTAGGTCTGCAAATTTGGGTTCGACTTCAAGCAGTTGCTGCACCATTTTTTGCACGACCACCGTTTGCTCATGGGGCGTGTCGTATAATTTGCAAAGGCGGTTGTAGCGCAGCAGGGTGACGCCGCTGATGGTGTGATACATATAGGCAAAGGTCGCGACCGGAAGCGCATAACGGGCGATTTCTTGCGCTTTGCGTTTGATGTCGAGGCGGTATTTTTTTTCGTCGATTTTTCGTTTGGGGAACCGCTTGGCGTATTCGCTGCGCGCTAAGGGTTTCAGGCGTTCGGTCAGGGCTTGATAAGAATCCATCTGGTATTTGATCGTCGAACGATAGACCTGCAACGCTTCGCCCTGTAACGGGGGGACGGCGACGTTGTCGGGCTTAACAGTGACATAGCGTTGGCTGACTTGCTCGGAATTATAAAATGGATGGCTATGTAAAAACGACCAGATGAAATGGCGCGAAACATTGTCGAGCGCAAACTGGAAATGCGAGTGTTGCAGGGTGGTGTGGTGTCCGGCTTTGTAGAGGCTATGGGCGAGAAAATCCCACTTGTCGTCAATGGCTTCCTCTTGGATCAGGCCTTTTGACGAATAGCAGGTGCGCGCCGTTGCGAGAAAATTGCGATAGGCGTCTGCGAAGCGTTTTACAAGTTTGACTTGCGGTTCCGGCGAGAGGAACGGCTGCGTCATGGTATGCCCTCAAATAAATGAATTCAACAAAAGCAGCGGCGACGTACGGTGAAAATCATCATACTCAAAAAGACGGTTCCACGCCATCCTTCGCTTGTCGTTAATCATGGCTTCACGCCTTTTCTTTGTTCATGCGGTAAGTGAGCGCTTGCATTGATGGATGGTCATGATTTTGATTACGAAAACGTATTCCGGCATATCGAAAATTGACAAACCAATTCAGGCGTCAATGTCATTGATTTAAGACTTTTAGCCCCCTTTTTTTGTTTTGCTTTATCCCGCTGGGAAAAGTAGGCTAAATGTGTTTACAATGGTGTGTACATGATCTCGATTTGATAAGTGTTAAACCATGGCGTCAAGCGCAACAAAGAAAAGCAACAATATCGCGTCAATCCTTTTGATTATCCTGCTTTTGGTTGGGATCATCACGGGGCGCTATTTAACCGTCTTATGTGTACTTGTTGTATTTGGAGTGCGTTTTTTGCATTCCATTTTTTACACGCGCATCCCGCCGCTGTATTGGGCTTTTATGCTTTCTGGCATAGGGCTGGGCGCGGCCACGCTTTACTATGAACAGGGCGAAGCGGTGATTGTGTTTGTCGGCCTGGCGCTGCTGGAAGCGCTGCGCGTGTTTCTGATTGCGCTGTTCAATTATCCCTCGACGATCAAAAACCTCGAAACTCTAACCAGTGAATTAGAACTTCGCGTTGAACAACGCACCGTCGAATTGCGTGACGCCAACAGTCAATTGAAAGAAGCCAACGATAAATTGCTTGAGTTGGATAAAATGAAATCGTCGTTTGTTTCGCAGGCTTCCCATGATTTGCGTACGCCGTTGACCGCAATCAAAGGCAGCCTCGACAATTTGTCTTTAGGGATCGCGGGGGAACTCAATGAAAAGCAAGTCCGCATTCTCGAACGGGCGCAACGCTCCGTAAACCGTTTGACGGGATTGATCAACGACATCCTTGATTTGAATCGCATTGAGTCGGGGCGAGAGAAAATCAATAAGATGAAAACTGGCGTCAACATCATTTTACAAAACGCCGTGCAAGAACATAAACCTGCGGCGGAACAAAAAAAGATAAAATTACAAAGCGAGATTCCCAAAGAGACGCTGTATATTTTCGCCGACCCGCAAAAGATTGAGCGCATTGTCGGCGAGATGATAAGCAACGCCATTAAGTATACGCCTGAAAACGGAAACGCGCTCGTGACTTTAAAAGGCGCCAATGAAATGGTCGAGGTTTCAGTCAAAGACACGGGCGTGGGCATGGAACCGGATGAGTGCAATAAAATATGGGAGCGCTTTTACCGGACGGCGAATTCACAGCACATGGCCAAAGGGTCAGGCCTGGGGTTGTCGATCGCCAAAGAATTGGTCGAAATGCACGGCGGGAGCATTCGCGCAACCAGCCAACCCGGGCAAGGCTCGACGTTTATACTGACCCTGCCTATGTACAATAAAAATTAGTTGTTTGCTTTCGCTTCAATTGAGATGCGTTGTAATCGAAAAGAGCATAGATATGTGATGGTGATGTGAGAGACGTTCGCTTGATTCTAAATAGAAAAAGGTACACTATACTTGTCGTCTCTTGTGGGATGAAATGACTGATTTCGGTTCGGAGCTGTCTGAATGAGCTGCATAAAAGAAAAGCCGCACAAAACCCCAAAAACCGGGTGGTATATATGTAAAAAATGCGGCGCTGCTTCTAAAAAGAAAAAAGAAATTTGCAAACCCCAAAAAGTGAAAGAGAAAGAGTAAGGAAATTTACAATCGCGCTTTACTCTTTATATATGAACAGACTTCTGTTAGTTTGTGTTGACTCCAATTAGATTAATTACCTGTTGAATGTTTGAGGAATTGGGTGTGAATCAGCAACAATTTGACTCAACACTTTTACGCCAATTATTTGAAACAATGCCCGAAGGCGTGTGCCTGCTTGATCCGAAGGGCGTTGTTGCGTTCGACAACAAAACCGCGCGCGCGTTGAACGACGGCAAGTCGCTTCTGAATATTCAGGCGGAAGACCTGATTCAGTGCGTTGATCTTGATAGCGGTGACTCTCCCATTGATGATACAATCCGCGATGGTCAACTTCGAACGACCAGTGGTTTATTGACCCCGCCGAATGGCGCGCCCAAGACCGTCGCTTTTCAAATATTTCGTTTGACTGTTTCCAACCAAGAAAACTGGATTGCGATTTTTATACGCGATAATTCAGAAGATTTACAAAACCAAGAACGCATGCGGATACTAGAAACGCAATGTTTGGTGGATTCCTTAACGGAACTGCCTAACCGCACCATGCTCTCTTCAAACCTCGCGACGCGGTTTCATGAATTTCAGCGCTTTGGATGGGCGTTCGGCGTGATGATGATCGACATCGACCATTTCAAAGTATTCAACGATCAATATGGACATGACATTGGCGACGTCGTTTTGCAATCGACGGGAAGAATGCTCTCAAAAAACTTGCGTCCGTTCGATATTGTGGGGCGTTGGGGTGGAGAAGAGTTCGTTGCGGTCATTGCAAATGTCGACAAGTTCGGGATGCTCAGTGCAGCCGAGCGAACACGCTTTCAAGTGAGAAAAACCGCATCGTAGTCAGCGGACAAAGTTTGAAAGTAACGGTTTCAATTGGCGCCGCGATGTGTCGTCAAGACGATGACGTTGAATCAATCATCAAACGCGCTGACCAAGCCATGTATGACAGCAAGGCGGGTGGACGTAACAAAACAACCGTCGTTTAGGATATTTTGTACTAAATTTCAGCGAGCGCGTTTATGCTTCGCGCTTGTCAATCACGCGTTCTTTTCCTTCCAGGCTTTTCGGTTCCACCAATTTAATAATCGGTTTAAAACGCAGGCGAATTAATATCGCCTCTTCAATTCGTTCACGCAGCGCTTCTAATGGCCCGACCTGGTCATTAAAGATTTCCGGCGTGATCTCTACTTCGATTTCAACCCGGTCCCAGGTTTCTTCCCGAAGAATGATGAGGCGATAGTTGGCGGTTGCATGTTCGATGCGGGACAGTACGGCGCCAACTTCCGCAGGCGAAAACTCGATCCCTTCCACAATGAGCATGTCGTCGGCGCGTTCGGTAACAGGCGCCATGCGGGCGGACGTGCGTCCGCATGGGCAGGCAGCCGCATCAATGGAGGTGATTGCTCCGGTCGAAAAACGGATTAGGGGAAACGCCTCTTTGGTCAGCGTTGTGATGGTCAGTTCGCCTCGTTCTCCGTGTGTGAGAATCTCGCCGCTTTGGGGATCGACGATCTCGGCGAGAAAGTGGTCTTCGTTCAGGTGAAGCCCATTATGTTCTGCGCATTCAAACGCAACGCCCGGCATACAAATTTCGCTGACGCCGAAGTTTTCAAAAACGTCAACATAAAGCCCTTCTTCGATCAACGAACGGCTGAGCGGCGAGCTGCTTTCTCCGACCAAGACAACGGAGCGCAGAAAAAGCGTTTTGGCGTCAATCGTTTTCTCTTGCATGTAGCGGACAATATGCACAGCGCGCGAAGGCGTACAAATCAACACGGTGGTGCGGTAGTTGCGCATGATCTCGATCTGATCGGCGATGGGGGTGTTAAACAAGGGCGTCACGCACGCGCCGAGTTGCTCAACGCCGTAATGCGCCGCGACCGCGCCGGGGAAGAGCGCGTAATCCAGGTACACCAACACCATATCGTTTTGAGTGATGTCCGCCGCCGCGAACCCGCGCGCTTTCATCTCCGTCCAAACGCGGATGTCGTTTTGGGTGTGCCCGATGACAATCGGTTCGCATCGGCCTGACGCGCTGGGGTGAAGCCGGACGACCTCGCGCAAGGGCACAGCGAACATGCCGTACGGTTGGTTGGCGAGCAATGTGTCGCGATTGATGCGCGGCAGTTTGTTCAAGTCGTTGAGCGTGGTGATTTCTCTCGGCAGCCAATCGGCCTCTTTAAACGATTGCTGGTAATGAGTGACGTTTCGGACGGCGCGGTTCAACGCCGCTTGCAAGCGCTCCAGTTGTAATTGCTGGATGCTGTCGCGGGTTTCGCATTCTTGTTTTTCGTTGAGGATCGGCATGGCGTTTTGCCCCCTTACTCCCAAATCTCTCCACGGCCTTTGCCCATATAGGCGCGTTCAATTTCCTGGTTGCGTTTTAAATCTTCACAGTCGCCTTCCATGACAATTTGGCCGGTTTCCATCACATAGCCGCGGTCGGCGGTATCCAACGCCAGCCGCGCATTTTGTTCAACCAATAAAATTGTCATGCCGCGTTTTTGCAGTTCGGTGATTGTTGAGAAAATTTCTTGAATGATGCGCGGCGCCAGCCCAATCGACGGTTCATCTAATAAAAGCAGTTTGGGCCCTGACATTAATGCGCGACCAATCGCTAGCATCTGTTGTTCGCCGCCGCTGAGCGTCCCGGCGAGTTGTTTTTTGCGTTCCTGTAAAATCGGGAACAGCGAGAGGATCATATCTAACTGCTCGTTGATTTCGTCTTTGCTCTTGCGACCGTATTGGGTGTAGGCGCCAAGCACCAGATTGTCGATGACGCTCAATGGAGAAAACAACTGGCGCCCTTCAGGAACCAGCGCAACGCCTAGCCGCACCATCTTGGTCGGCGTCATACGCATTAAGTCGCGTTCCTCTAATTGGAGCCGACCGCTTTGCGGCGACAGCAGCCCGGCTATGACATTCAACAGTGTACTTTTTCCCGCGCCGTTGGCGCCGATGAACGTGACGATTTCCCCTTTGTTGACGTGAAAGGAAACGCCTTTGAGAATCTCGACTCGTCCGATGGCCGCGGTCAGGTTAGTTGCGGTCAGCATCACTCGCCTCCTTGCCAAGGTAGGCGGCGATTACCGCTGCGTTCTTTTGGATTTCTTTCGGCGCGCCTTGCGCAATTTTGCTGCCGTGGTTCAGGACGCAGATGGAGTCCGAAATATCCATAACCAGCGACATGTCGTGTTCGATGATGAGGACGGTGACGCCCGCGTCGCGAATTTTACAAACCAGTTCGCCCATTTCCGCCGTCTCGCGAATGTTCAATCCTGCGGCGGGTTCATCAAGCAAAATCAGTTTGGGTTCCGTAGCGAGAGCGCGGGCGATTTCCGTCTTGCGGTGGACCACAAACGGCAGGTTGCTTGGCAGGGAACCATAGTTGTCGTCGACGCCGACGAATGAGAGCCACTCTTTCGCCGATTCTTGAATCGCCCGTTCTTCGCGCCGTTCCCACGGCATACGTAACGCCGAACTGAACATGCCGCAGCGGGATCGGAGATGGCGCCCCACCATGACGTTTTCTAAAATGCTCAAATTGTGAAATAACTCGGCGGTTTGAAAAGTTCGCGAGATGCCCAGCCGAGCGACTTGGTGCGTAGCGCGGCCATTGGTTTCGGTTCCATCAAAATGAATTTTACCTTCACTGGTTGGAAACACGCCGCAGATTAAATTAAACAAGGTCGTCTTGCCTGCGCCGTTGGGGCCGATCACGGCGAAGATCAATTTGGGCGAAATTTCAAGATCAACTTGGCTGACCGCTGTTAGCCCGCCGAAGCGTCGCGTCACGCCCTGAAGACGAAGCAGAGAGTTCATGTCGCTTCCCTCCGTTGCAGGCGTTTGAGAAACCCGGCGGCTTGGCGGACGCCGCCGTAGAGTCCGTCTGGAGAGAAAAGAAGAATAATTATCAGAATGGCGCCGTAAACGAGGATGTCGAAATCTTCAAACACGCCCAAAAATTCCGGCAGAATGGTCAGCAGTATGGTTCCAATCAATGCGCCCCAGATGCTGTGCATCCCGCCGACGGCGACCATGACAACCAACATGATGGAGAGTTTGAGTTCGCAAGCGGTGGGGCTGACGAATGTCATGTAGTGGGCGTAGAGGCTGCCGGCGAATGCGGCTAATGCCGCGCTGAGAATAAAGATTTGCAACTTGTATTTTGCCGCGTCGACTCCCATTGCATTGGCGGCGTTTTCGCTGCCGTGAATTGATTGCAGGGCGCGCCCTACGCGGGAGTGAATGATATGAATCGAAAACAGGATGACAATGCTAACCAACGCCCAAACAAAATAGTAGAAAATTAAATCGTTTTTCAGGGAAAGGCCAAACAATGACAAACGGGGAATCCCGCCGAAGCCCGACGGCCCGCCGGTCAGATCGACTTCCGCCGTGAAAACGATGACGACGATTTCGCCGAACGCCAACGTCGCCATTGCCAGGTAGTGCCCGCGCAGCCGTAAGGTTGGATAGCCAATCAGGGCGGCAATAACGCAGGTAATAAAGAGAGAGGCGGCGACCGCCAGCCAGGGGTTCCAGTTGGCCAGCGTGGTTAGCAGGCCGGACGCATACGCGCCGATGCCGAAAAATGCGCCGTGTCCAAGCGAGATTTGTCCGGCGTATCCCATCAACAGGCTGAGGCCGATTGTGACGATAGAGTAAATTCCAACGAAGATAAATACCGTAATCCAATAACTGTTAACGCCGACCATAAACGGAAACAGCGCCGCCAATAGGACGACGATCAGAAGAGGTATGTATTTAGTCAATGACTTCATTCCAGAAATCCAATGGATTAAAAATGGATGATTGAATTCAACGCTAAAATTTCTTTAAGCGGTCGGCTTCGCGATTGCCGAACAATCCGCTGGGACGCACGAACAGGATGATCAACAACACAACCAACGAGATCGCGTCTTTATACGCGGAAGAAATCAGCCCGGCGCCGAGTGATTCTAAAATGCCCAGAATGAATCCCGCTGCGACGGCGCCGCCGCTGTTGCCCAGCCCGCCAAGCACCGCCGCGCTGAAGCCTTTGAGCGCCAACATGAAGCCCCGGTTGTAATCGACGAGTGATATCGGCGTGATGATGATGCCCGCAATGGCCCCGACCGCTGCGCTGAGCACAAACGATAAGCAAATCATGCGTGAGGCTTCGATGCCGGATAGAAGCGCTGCGGTGCGGTTCGCCGCGCAGGCGCGCATGGCTTTGCCGACCAGGGTGTAGCGAAAGAACAGCGTGAGCGCGCAGACGGTGACGAACATGATGCCGAGAATCCAAAGCGTTTGCGGCAGGATGAACGCGCCGAAAAGGACGAGGGCGTCTTCGCCTGAAAAGTGGGGAAGGATGTAACTCTCTTTTCCCCAAAACAACATCGCAGCGCCCCGAATGACGATCGAACCGCCGATGGTGACGATAATCATGGTCAAAACGCCCGCGTTGCGAAGCGGGTAGATCGCCGCCCGTTCAAAGAGGCCGCCGATCAACGCCACGATGGCGACCGTTAAAATAAACGCCGCAGCGACGGGAAGCCCCATCGCTGCGGTGAGTGATACCATAATCATGCCGCCCAGCATGACAAACTCGCCTTGTGCGAAGTTGATAATGCCAGTGGCGTTATAAATTATGTTGAAGCCAATGGCGACCATTCCATAGATGCCGCCAATGCTGAGGCCCGTTACCAGGTATTGAAGTATTTGACTCGCAAAACTCATTTCCATCCGACAAACACAATATCCTTACACTGGTTTAGGCTGCTGTATCTCTTATGGCTGATACAGCACAAATTTTCCATCTTTAACCTGGATCATTTCAAACGCGTCTTTGTTTAATCCATTATGGTCTGTAGGAGACATATTGAATGTTCCTGCGGTTCCATGAAAGCCCTGTAGCTGCTCAATGTGGCCGCGAATCATTTCCGGGTCGTCGCCGACGGCTTTTAGCGCATCGACTACCATGTACATCGCGTCATAAGCATGACCGCCGAATGTGCTGGCTACGCCGCCGAAATTGGTTTGGTAATCTGTTTGGTAATCGACTAGCATCTGCTTGCGTGGATGCGAATCCGGCAGCGTTTCCGCCGCGAGCAATGCGCCTGCGGGGAAGAGAATGCCGTTCGCCGCGTCGCCCGCCGCTTCGACGAATTTGATATTACCAAAGCCGTGGCTTTGATAGAGCGGAACCGTCATATTAAGTTGCTTCATGTTTTTGGGAACGATGCTTTGCGCGGCAACGATTGACCAATTGACAATTGCTTGCGCGTCCGTCCCGCGAATGTGCGTCAATTGCGCGGTCATGTCGGTATCGGTCGGCGCGTAGGTTTCATCCGAGACGATTTCCATTCCCATGTCAGGGGCGATTTTTTTCAATTGATCGCGGCCTGCTTTTCCAAAACCGGTGGTGCCGGTAATGATCGCAATTTTGTTGATATTTTTGGATTTCATGTCTTCGAAAATGCGAATGACGCAATCGCTATCTTTTTGCGGCGTCTTGAAAACCCACTGTTTAACGGGATTCACAATCGCTTCCGCCGCCGCGCATGAAATCAGGGGAATTTCATTTTCTTCCATAATTTCGATGACGGCCATGGTGGTACCGCTGCGCGAGGGGCCGATGATTGCGCAGACGTTTTCGCGTTTGATTAATTTATTCGCGGCAATCACCGCCTTGGTGTCGTCGCCTTCGCTGTCTTCAACGATGAGTTCGATCATGCGGCCATTGATTCCGCCGGCTTCGTTCACTTTGTCGACAATCATCATGGCCGTATTTTTTTCCGGTTCTCCTAAAAATGACGCAGGGCCGGTTACGGCGAAGATGGCGCCAACTTTAATTGGTTCGGCGTCGCCGGAGGTTGTTGCTTGATCGCCTTGTCCGCAGGAGAAAGCGAATAAGGTAATGATTCCAATCAGGAGCGCATTTCTTAAAGTCGTCATGGTTATCCTCCCATGCTCGTCAAGACGAGGCTTGACGATTATCTCTGCTTCCGTTTTTTGTTTAGATTAGCGCCAGGTCCAACTCACAAATGCTGCCCGGGCCTGGCGCTAAAAACAAAACTAGAATTTGTACATTAACTGGAAGCGCGTGAATATCGCATCATCAGCGCCGTCAGCGTAATAGTCGCCCGGGTCAAACCATTCGAACAAAATGTGACCGCTGATGTTCTGCGTGAAGACATAGTTGGTCAACAATTGTATGTTTTGACCGCGCTCGTCGCCGCTGCCAGGGCCGGTGTCTTCGTCGGCCATGAAGTAGAGATAACGCAGAGATTGCGTCCATTGTTTGGTCGGTTTGACGGTAATCATCGCTTCGGGGATCAACATGTTGCCCCAAACGCCGATGTCTGCGTCGTTGCCGCCGTTGCGTCCTTTAAAGCCGTCATACAGGCTATAGACGTACAATTCGCTGTATTTGGGCCATTGCGCATAAAAGTCGTCCCAACCTTCATAGTCTTCTGTATTGGGGTCGTCACCTGTGGTGTAGGTGAAGCCCAATTTGAGGCTCGGCGTCCATGCGATGTCTTTGAAGGTCAGGGTGCCGTTGGCTTGTCCGCCCCATGCGTCGCGGTCAACTTCACCGGAACCTGCGAGACGGCTGAATTGCAGGGAACCGGGCAGCCCGTCCATGGTGTCAAAGTCGACCTTGCCCCATTCCTTACCAATTTCGCCCGCCAGGGCCAAATCGACGCTGTCAGACAGCGCGAAGGTATGGCTTGAGCGTAAGCCGAGCAGCAAGGTTTCTTCGGCTGGCGATGGGTCGAATGTATCTGGAGGGTTGAAGCCGTCAATCGAAACCTGGTTTTTATTGCGGTATAACAAATAAGGCTCAACGCCGGTCTGGCCGAATTTGAAGCGGTTGTAAATCCCGTAGAGGTCTTCATCGTCCGCTGCTTGGAAATCATTTTCCGATAATTTTGCGAACAACAAGTCGCTTGCGCCCCAATCATGGTTGACGGTCACTTTGACGGCGTCAAACGAGATGGTTTGCGAGCCGTCGTAGGGCGTGCCGTCGAGTAAGACAAAGCCATCGCCGTAGATGAGGTCTTGGCGACCAATTTTGGCGTCGATGCCCGTCCCAAAGATGTCTTTTGACAACACCCAGGCGTTATCGATCATGGCGTCTTTGCCTTCGACGTCATAACCGGGCATCTCTTCGTCTTGTCCATAGAACCATTCTTTGGTGAAGCGGACATAGGCTTCTAAGTCGTCAGTCGGGTTCCAGTCAAAGTAGATACGGGGACGAAAGCGGAAAACTTCGCGGCTATCGCCAGCATTGTTGTCGTCAAAATCCCATACGTTGTCAAAGTACATGCCGCGAAAGCGCAGGTCGCCGCCGATACCCAAGGTTCCGCCAGGACCAATCAACTTCGTTACAGCTGAATCTTCTACTGCAGGTTCCGCCGCTGGGGCGACTTTCTGCGCTTGCAACATCTCTTTCATCTCGCCCAATTGACTTTCCATCAACTGGATTTTCTTCTCTAACTGCTCGATTCGGTCTTGCCCCATTCCCATCAACGGCATCATGCATATCATTGCCGCCGCCAATCCCAAGACGTTCATCCGTTTCATGTGTACATCCTCCCGTTTGAAGTGCTCGATGCAAAATATAAAAACTAACAATTATAAAGAAGGTTTGGTTTCAAACTCTTCCTCATTGACGATTCGATAGCCGTTGTCTTGAATGATTTGCGCGGCGAGTTCCATATTCTCAAAGCGGAACACCAGCAGCGCCTTGTCGCCGGAGCGGTCGACAAAACCATAGAGGTAGCCTAAGTTGAAGCCTTCTTCGCTGACCAAGCCGAGCAGTTTGCTGAGTTCGCCGGGTTGGTCATCAATTTCAACGGCAAGAACGGGGCTGCAATGGACGGTGAATTGGTTGGCGCGTAAGATGTCGAGCGCTTGCTCCACATTGCTTACAATGAGGCGTACGATGCCGAAATCGTGCGTGTCCGCCAACGAAATTGCATATATATTGATGGAGTGAACGCCGAGAAGGCGCGTAACTTCGGTTACGCGTCCACTTCTGTTTTCTACAAAGACGGAGAGTTGCTTTAATTGCATTGCTCGGACGCCTGACTCCGTTGGCTGCTTTGATTCAAGTTGCGCCGGGTAATGAAATGTATTGCCAAACAAAGTAGGGCAATCACTTAGATATTTTTATTCTGATTCCCAAACATAAAATCAATGTAAGTATATAAATACAACAATTGTGTCCAATTTATTCTATTGATAGAGTTGTAACATAAATTAAATGGTAAAGTCAAACGTAACTATTCATATTTGTTCATTTTTTTAATAATATATTAATTTGTAATGTTTATACAAAAGGTAATAATTGGCGCTAGATTTGGTGAGCCTCACTACCTGATCTTTATACGGTTATTTGGCTTTTTAATGTCTATATTGAGGCTATCATTGCGTGAAATACAGTAATGAAATAAAAATGAAAACATGGAAATGTGTTATATAAATGTTTATTAAAAATGTAAAATTAACTCCAGGTGTTTGTCTCTTTCTGATAACGTTTGCATGGGTTTTCTTGCTGGTGGTTCGCCTGACTGCGCCCAATGACTTGATGAATAATGACCAGCAACGACCAGCGGCGTATACATTGGATATTTTAATAAACAACAATTGGCTATGCCAACGCGATATCAGCGGAGACATTACATCCAAACCGCCCATGTTCGCCTGGGCAGCGGCGCTGTCGTCAATGGTGACTGGAGGTGTGGAGCGCTTCACGCTGCTGTGGCCCAATGCGATGTCGATGCTATTGCTTTCATGGGGCCTGCTCGCGCTTGGCAGCCGTTATTTTGGCCGCATGGCGGGTTTTACGGCTGCGCTTGTTTTTTTGCTGTCTCCAACGGGCTTCAAGATGATCTCGTTAATCCGCACCGATACTCTTTTTTGTTTTACGACTTTTTTCACGGCAATATTCTTATACCAGTCGGTATATCGCCAATGGAACTGGCTGCCATTTTGGTTGATGGCTGCCGCAAGCACGCTCACTAAAGGCCCCTTGGGCGTCTTCATTGCTGCTGGCGGCTTGATTGCGCTCTTTGCATGCAAACCGCCTCAGGGTTGGAACCGAAGAGGATTAATCGCGGGCGCCTGCGCCTATTTCTTCATTTGCGGCGGCTGGTTTTGGGCGGCCTGGCTGGTAGAAGGCGATGCGTTAATCGCCAAAATGATAACAAAAGAACTTGTGAACCATGCGGTCACCAGTAACAGTGGAGACGTGATCGGCGGGGGATGGTATAAGCCGATTTTGTATTTCACTTCGCGCTTTTTCCCTTGGAGCCTATGTGCTTGGGCCGCATTTTGGCGCGTGTGGAAGCATCCAGCAAAGGATAATACCGTTCGACAATTTGAATGGTTTTTGCTTGCGTATTTTTTCTTTGGTTTGCTTGTGTTTTCTCTCGCGCCTCATCAACGCGCTGACCACTTGCTCCCGCTTTTGCCTGCCGCCGCATTATTGGCTGGAGCGCAAATCGCTCGCTGGAAAGCGCATTGGTCGTCTCGCCAGTGGGCGCAATATTCAATCGGGTTGATTGTTTCGTTCACGGGTTTATTCGGTTTATTTTATCATACACTCGATTATCACAAAGAATTTAAATGGCTTGAAACTATACATGAGACGGCGGAGGAAATTGACTCGACGTTAGGGCGCGCCTTTCCACTAACGTATGACAATGGCCCAACCGCGTTGCATGTCTATCGTAACACAATGAGTTTGGATGTTTCGCCTGACTATATTGATGATTTATTGCGCAGTGAGTATCCAGCCTATTGGGTCGCTTATCAAAAAAGTGACGAGGAAATTCAAACGATTACCAATGGCGCCAATTTTTTTGAATTGAAGCGCTTACAGGCAACGAAAAATGGAAAGCATCTTCTGCGCGTTATCAGCAATCAACCGCTTATGCAGCCTTCCGAAAAGGCCGCGACGATCATTGGAGACGCTTTAATCGAAATGGAGGGTTTCGTGATTCAATCAGTCAAACACAATCTCATACGTCTGAAACATACAGATGAAATGGCTTCATTTCGCGTGACGAACCTAAGTAATTCAAAACAGAAATTTAAGATACTCTATTTTCCATTTAGAAGCATACACGAGTTAGAATTAGAGCCCGGCAAAACATATTCGCGGTCAAAATTTTATCTTGGGCCGCAATATGATTTCAGCAAATATCTTTTCCACTTGATTGGCATTTCTATGTGGTGGATATATTTGGCAGTGCTTATATTCGCCTATCAAAAAACATATCACACTCTTGAAACAGCCGAATAAAAGTCAGCAACCATTTCAAGTTAACCACTGTCATTTATTGTACGGCATGGGTACAACTCTGCTCGCTTCGGTGCGGGCTTGTCGCCCTTATGCACAGGCGCTCACAGTGATATACCCACTCAAGCCAGCAGTATACGGTGATCTCTAATTGATAATTGTTTTACCTCAAACGAATTGGTTTAAATAAAAAAAGCCCGAAGGAATTTCCTTCGGGCTTTTTGATTCCTTTTATTACTTAGATCAATTGGGGCGAGGCGGCGAGATCGTTGTGAATGCCGCTGTTACCGTACGGAAACCAGGCGCAACGCTGAAGTCAAATCCATCAAACCCGACCTTCAGTTTCGTTGAAACAGAACTCGGAGCGCTGATTGGAATAAACTGTCCGGCTGGCGCCAAGGTTGTTGGGGCCGCTGCAGTCCAAACCGGAGCGGTTTCGACTGCGACGAATGTTCCCAACGGGTTGAAGATTGGCTTTCCATTGTTACCAGTGCGTTTGATGTTGTAATTGCTGGCAACGCCTGCTGTATGCGCATTACCGAACGCGTCCAAGACGATGTAGCCTGCGGCAAAGCGATTGGCTTCGATGCCCAAGTCGTTTGCAGCGTTAGGAACAATCACCAAGTCGCGGGCGATTTGTATATTGAAGTATGGCGTCCGTGAATTTGACGGCGAGCCATCATCATTTGCCGGGAAGTTAAAGCGCGCATCGCCGATTGCGAACACGCCGCCGAAGACGTCTAATAAGTAGAAGCCTTTTCCAGACGGGGTCAATTCGAGATCAACCGCTGCATCAATACCGAAGTAAGGCAGGTTGGCGCGATCATTGAACCACGGCTCAGCGAGAATCGCATTGTTGATTGGTTCGCCGAATTCGGGTTTCAAATCATCTTCGGTTAACGTTTCGATGGGTTTGGAAGGATCCTTGACCATGTCGCCGTAATAGATACCGTCGGGTTTGCCGTCGGGGCTGGTGACGTCGAAGTCAAGCGCTAAGCGGCTGGAATGAACGCCGCCGAGACCGTCTAGCACGTAGTAGCCGTTGGTCATGGCGATGGTTCGCGTATCGAGGCCGTTTTGAGTCGGCACCGTCATCTGGACGAATTCAGCGGATACTTCGAGGTCGCGGGCGATGTCCGTGCCCAAACCAAAGTAGAGATAGACTGGAGTCGCTGTATTAACAACGGAGCCTGCCTCTAAATCGTTGTATTCATAAAATTCACCAGGATGCGAAGTGAAGTAATATGCGCGGTTGACGGGGAAGTTCACCACATCGCCATTTAAAAATCCAGCAGCGGTGTAGCCCGAACCGGTAATATCAATCGTGCTTGGGAAAGGCGCAGTCACAATCTCTGTTTGTTCGAGCGCAGAGACGATGCTGCCGTCCAAGTCCGTCGCCGGGTAAGGGTATTTTGGTAGGTTATTCAAACCGACGGAGTGAATCGCGCCATCGGAATCAAGAATAAAGTAACCGGAATATCCATTTTTCTTCAATCGCCAATCAGGAGCAACTTCGAGGTCTTCGACGACATCGAATCCCCAATAGGGAATGCCTTGCGTCGAGGAGTCTTTTTCGCTCAGTTCAAACGGCGTTGGCAAATTGCTACTTGCTCCCGCGAGGTTCAGGGCGTATTGACCGCCTAGAGCGTCCACTGCGTAAGCGCCCATCGGCGCTCCCGCTTCGTCTGCGACGAATTCGATGTCTTTCATTATCGGGAGACCGAAATCAAATTCATTGGAAAGTGCTTCCAATTCATTGAAAACATAGACGCCCACCGCTCCGTTGTTTGACGCGCTGAATACCTTACCAACCGCGTCCAGGAGCAAAATGCCATCTTGGTTGGCGGTTTGAGCCATGGCGCCGTTGACGCATATCACCAGGAACGCGCCGATGCCAACTAGCCAATGCTTGAGGGCCATTTCGACCTCCTTCGAGCAAAAAAGAATTTTCTGTTTGTACCAATTATCCCAACTGACTGTAATCATAGCAGTTCGCCGCATGAGACCTCATAAGAAATTTTAACCAGCGTACACCTAACTCCGTTAGATGACAACGCCGCTGCATTTCTTACTCGAATCTCTTCGTTTTACCAATCAAATTTTAGTTTTTATGCTGCCTCTAACGACGCAATATGAGCGCGTAGAGTTTATCGGAGTATAGGAAAAACCCATCTCCATGTCAAGAGAAATTTCACACAAGTTCAAGAAAAATCAGTATCTTCGTACCATTCATTCCTGTGAGAAGCCGCTCCGTTCTTTTGATGCTTGGTTTCAATAGAATTGCATTAAATGTAATTTAATTCAAGAGCCAATTCTCATGGCCTCATGTTCATTGCCCTTTTTTCATTTTCGGCTGCTGCAACTGAAACATGAGATTCTAGTTGAAAAATACCTTATCTCTAACTCATTAAGGTAAATAACCGCACCAATAGAAAATACGACTTATTGGTTTTTTGTCAACACAATCTTCAATTCTACGATGAAATTTTTACGTGACAAATCGCTTTGATTTGACTATCGTAGAAAAAATAGCCTGTTTTGTTTTTATTTAGACCTTTTAATTGAGGATACAACATGACCACTCATTGGACTCAAACAGCGCCCCGCCTATATACTATGTTATTGCTGTTGGTGATTGTTCCCCTAAACGCTTTTTCACTCGATGTTCCGCGCCCCAAAGCCGAATCGCCGCTGAAAACCCCGACCCCCGAATCGCCGTTATACACGCCAGCGCCCACGCCTGTCATGGAACGCATGGGGGAATATATTGTCAGCGAGTTGCCTCAAGGAGATCAGCCTCCGTTAATTGGTCTTCATCCCGTGAGGGGCGATCATGTTTATAAATGGAGAAATTCAAAAATTTATAAATTTGCAATAGATTGGTCTGTTACTGCGATATATCTAGTGCGTGAACATGATTTTAGTGATAAATGGGAGCATTCCCCATCATATATATATGATCTGGATACGTCGAAAACGATTCTCGATTGGACTGTTGCCCCTGGGGATTATTTTTATATGGCGACAAAGTATTTTGGAGTCTTGTTAGCCACTCCGGGCCATAGGGAACCCCGGCGCTTATTTAGCGTCTATTCTCCATCTATATGGGCGGTTTCATTTGGATCTCAGATTCCAGGCGCCGCTTTTGGTGATTTATTGGTTGCTCATAATCAAATTCGTACCAATAAAGAAGTTGATACGATTTCTGTTTTGACTCCTAGCAGTGAATCCCCGATGTTAACCCCAATTGTGCATGCCGAAAGTTTTGGCGGAGCAACGTTCAGTGATATGACAGCAGGTCACGATGGAAAACTATATATTCTCACTACGAACCCACCTTCCTTGTTGCGCTTGAATATTGATGGAAGCGTTGAAACGGAGTTTCTGCTTCCAATGATGCCGGATGCGGACAGCATCGTTTATGATAAAATTGCGAATGTTTTTTATGTTACGACGAAAACAAAGGCTCCATTACAGTTGTTCCGAATTGATCCCGTCGCGAGAGACGTCGAATTGCTTGCTGAAATGGTTGATACGGATTCGTCGCTTTCGATTGCTCCAATTGGAATGTTCGTTGTTGGAAACAAGTTTCGTTTTTATGAAAAGAGCAATATACCGACTCCAACGCCGGTTCCACCGACTGCGACGCCAACGGCAACGGCTACGCCAACACCCTTACCGTATCAAAATGTGAATAATGAATATGAGGCGGAACTATGGGAAGCGCCTGTGGTGACGACGGAAAGCGGAGACGCATTAGAATTTTTGGGCAAGGTTCCAGGGAGAGATTTGCACTTATATGCTGCTTTACTTCATCCTCCAGGAACGAATACGCCTTTGTATAATTTCTATTTGCTCAATGGAGATGACCTCGCTCAGCAGCTTGTTGGTGATCCTGCATATTCGTTTCAACTAGAATTTTATGACTATTTGAATTCAGATATCTGGATGCTTGACTCTAACAATCGGTTATATCTGTCTTCACGAGAAACGATTCGAACGTATGTGATAGAGCCGCTTCCATCAGAGAATACGTATACGATTGACTCCAGGAATATGCTGTTTCTTCCGGTTGCTGATTCATCACGAATCATTGGATGCGAACCGGGCGACGCCGTAGCGCTTCGTGATACGCTAACCATGAAAAATGCCTTTTACCGCATTTCTATTTCGCCGGATTCTGAAACGCCGATCGAATCTCCTTTAGTCGAACCTGCAATAATACCAACTCCGCATCCGTATTCTCAAAACAGGCTCGGTATAAGCACGTTTCCCAATCTTGAAATTATGGATGCGCTTGAAGGACCTGACGGCAAACTGCATGTACTCACAAACTATCCAGTAAAAATTCTCCGGCTCGAAGAAGATGGGCGGATCATAGAAGTAACGCACCATCTATTAGATACTTTTGCGTCGAAGTTTGTTTATGCGCCTGATGAAAAGTGTTTTTATGTTCTTGCTGGAAGAAGACCGAGACGGCTTTTGCGGGTGGATGATCGTGGACGCAATGAGATATTTATTTCAGAATTGGTTAGTAATTTTTATCACCCTTCGCTTGAATATCTTAATGACAAAACAATCTTGATTGATAAACACATCGCAATCCGCAAAAAACAGCAATTAAATGCGACGCCCACTCCCACGCCTCCTGTCCCCACGCCGCGGCCTGTGGCGGATTGGTTCGTCCTTGACGGCTTCGGCGGAATTCACACAACCAATCCAGAGATGCCGCGCCCGATGCTGCCTTACATTCCAACATTTAACATCATGCGCGACATCGAGCCTGACCCATTGGGGCGGGGATGGTACATGCTGGATGGATGGGGCGGCATCCACGCTTCGTCGCCGGATATGCCCATCCCGCGCGACCTGCCCTATTTCTGGGGATACGACATCGCCCGAAACCTGGAAGTCAAAAATACGCCGGACGGGTTAATGTTTTACTTGCTCGACGGCTTCGGCGTAGTCCATACCAATGATCCTGATTTTCAACATGGCTACTTGCCGTGGTTTGGCGAAGACCGCTTTGTCGACTTGGAGCCGGAACCCAACGGCGACGGTTGGATCGTCTTGGACAATACGGGGATGCTTTACTATAGTAACCGCATCGAGCCGGACAAACCGCTGTTTGTGAATAACATGATCCGGGTGCATTCGATCTCATCGTTTGTGCGTTTTTCCGATGAAACCACCGTTCTCATCGACCTGTGGGGCGGACGGCACACCAATTCCTACCACCCGGCGGCGAATGTGCTAGACGGCTTGTCTACTGATTTCTATTTCCCCGGTTGGGACATCGCCTGGGACATCGAACCGATCTACGAATGAAAATGTGATATAAAGAAGTTCCTCCCCCAAAGTTTGGGGGAGGATTAAGGTGGGGGTTGGTTTTTTTTGAAATGCGGAAAACGCTGTCGGCTTCGCCGCCTTGGCCTGCCACCCGCCAGGTGTTCGCGCTGCTTATCATTTGTGCGGGGAGGGCGAGGCTCCCGCCGAGCCGCGAAAATGAGAAAGGCTTTCGGTTTTATCCGGCTCACCAGGAGGTTCGCCCTCCCCATGACCAATGAAGGGGGATTATGGCGCAACGCGTTGCGCCCCTACTTAGCTGATATATTTTTGTTTCTCACCTGCCAGCCTGATCTACTTTGCACACCTAATCTACTTGAGATTTTCATTTTAGAAGAAAGCCGTTACAACGACTGAAATATTTGTTCAAGGGGATTGAATGAATTGGGGTTCTGATTACAATATGGCGTCAAGATTAATTGCTTTACGGTTGAGGTGCAGACATGGACAAGATCGAAGAAAAGAAGAAAATGGCCTTGTTGATGGATGTTTACGGCGGTTTATTAACCGACCGCCAGCGCGAGTTTTTAGACTTGCACTACAACGAAGACCTGTCGTACGGCGAGATTGCCGATGCACAGTCGATCTCGCGCCAAGCGGTGCATGACTCGATTCAGCACGGCAAAAAGGGCCTGTTTCGTTTTGAAGACGAACTCGGCCTGGCGGCGCAGTCGGTCGGAGAAGCGCCTTCGGCAAACGGCTCAGTTGACATCGACGCAATTCGCGAACAGGTAAGCAAAGTGTCTAAATTGGTTAACGATGACCTAATGTATGACATTGAGCCGATGAAACGCGCGGTTAGGCAACTGCAGAAATTGGTTGGGTAGTTTGTGTCATGTTGGGTAGTTTGTGTCATTGCGAGGAAGCGAGAGCGACCGACGCAATCTCACTGAACGATTTGGCAATCACCCCCCCCTCTTAGACCTCCTCCCACATTGGGGGGAGGGGAAATTTGTAGGGTGGGTTCTTATCTTGAAACACTGTATCGGTGGGCTGCTTCGCGAGCCCACCCTACCTTGGATTCATGTGAAGGCTCAGGATATCTGAACGGTTGATAGATACAGAAGCAACATCAGCGTAGCGAAGCCAAGCGATACGAAGTCTTGAGTTGAGATTGATCCCCCTTGGCGCTTTCAGCGCCATCCCCCCTTTTTAAGGGGGGCATTTTGACTTCAGAGGGGCCGTAGGGTGGGTTCTTAACCCACCATTTGCAATATATTGAAACACTGTATCGGTGGGCTGCTTCGCGAGCCCACCCTACCTTGGTTTCATGTGAAGGCTCAGGATATCTGAACGGTTGATAGATACAGAAGCAACATCAGCGTAGCGAAGCCAAGCGATAAGTTCCGAAGTGGGAACAAATTTAGAAAAGTTAATAAACACAAGAGCAAATATGTTTGATAGTTTACAGACGAGGTTTCAAGATATTTTCCGCAAGATCGCGGGCAAGCCTAAACTTGATGAGAAAACCATCAAAGAGGCGTTGCGCGAGGTTCGCCGCGCGTTTTTAGAGGCGGACGTTAACGTCCAGGCGACCAAAGAGTTTTGCGGGAAAATCGAAGAACGCGCTCTCGGCGTTGAAGTAACCAAAAGCCTGACCCCCGCGCAGCAGGTCATTAGTATTGTTAAAGAAGAAATGACCGCATTGCTGGGCGGTCAAGCAGAGACGCTTGACTTGCCGTCCGGCGAAGCGCGCATTATGTTGGTTGGTTTGCAAGGTTCCGGTAAGACCACCACTGCGGCCAAACTCGCGAAGCTGTTGGCGAGAAAAGGCCGCAAGCCGCTGCTTTGCGCGGGCGATATTTATCGTCCCGCTGCGATTCAGCAGTTGGAAGTGGTTGGCGGGCAGGTTGGCGTTCCCGTGTTTCAGATGGGAACCGACGTTGACCCCGCCAAGATTGCCGCTGAAGGTTCCCGCAAAGCGCGTAAAGAAGGCCTCGATACAGTCATCCTCGATACGGCGGGCCGATTGCACATCGACGAAGACATGATGGCCGAAGTGCAAAAGGTCAAACGCGAGTGGAAACCCACTCATATTATTCTGGTTGTAGACTCGATGGTGGGTCAGGACGCCGTCAACCAGGCGCAGCATTTTAATGCAGGTCTTGGTATCAGCGGCGCGATTCTGACCAAACTTGATAGCGATACGCGCGGCGGCGCTGCAATTTCGATCCGCCACGTGACCGGGCGTCCTATTTTGTTCGCGGGTATGGGCGAAAAATTGGACGACCTGGATTTGTTCCATCCAGACCGCATGGCTTCCCGTATTTTGGGCATGGGCGATATGCTCACCCTGATCGAGAAGGCGCAGGCGCAAGTCACCGAAGAAGACGCGCTCGCCATGCAGGAGAAGTTAGTCAACCAGACATTTACCTTCGATGACTTCTTAAGCCAGATACGGCAAGTTAATAATATGGGGGGCATTGGAAGCATGTTGTCTATGCTCCCCGGCATGGGCGCAATGGAGCAGCTCAAGCAAGTGAAATTCGGCGAAAACGACATGAAACACATCGAAGCCATGATTTTGTCGATGACGCAGACTGAGCGTTCGATGCCCAATGTCATTAATAGCAGCCGCAAGCGTCGAATTGCCCGAGGCAGCGGACGCACCATGCAAGAGGTCAACCGGCTTCTTAAGCAGTTTACCCAAGCCAAAGAAATGATGAGCATGATGGCGGGCGGTGGCGCGGCTGGCAAAAAGATGAAAAAGGGCAAAAAGCCCAAAATGAACAAAAAGATGATGAAGAAAATGATGAAAATGCGCGATATGTTTCCCGGCATGTAGCGCGAATATATCTTAGAATAAGCCATGTAAGGCAATAGAAAACAGGAGATTAAGAAATGGCCTTAAAGATGCGTCTTAAACGGATGGGCAAAAAGAACCTTCCATTCTACCGCTTGGTCGTTGTCGACCAACGCTGGCGCCGTGACGGCAAGACTGTCGCTGAAGTGGGTTGGTATGATCCCGTTAAGCAACCCGTCGAAATGGCGTTCAAAGAAAAGGATATCTATCGCTGGTTAGAAAACGGCGTGAAGCCTTCAGAAACCGTCTTGTCGTTGCTGAAACAGCAGGGAATCTGGTCGAAATTCAAATCAGGCGAATACAAAAACCTGACTGAAGACCAAATGGTAACCAATACCACGAAAATTGTTTCAAATGAAGAAGTTAAGAATCCGGGTTATAATGCGCCTAAGCCTAAGGTTGAGGCTCCAGTTGAAGCGGCGCCCGCAGCGAAAGAGGCTCCTGCAGAAGAAGCCCCTGCGGCTGAAGCGGCCCCGGCTGATGCTCCCGCAGCGGAAGAAACCGCCGCCGAACCCGAAGACGCACCGAAAGAAGAATCGCCTGCGTAATTGCAGAAAGTGTAAATGATGAAGGAAATACTGACATACTTAGCAAAATCGCTGGTGAAACATCCCGATGACGTACAAGTCGTCGAGAAAAAAGTCAGCGAAGGCGTTGTCGAATTGGCGCTCAGTGTGAACCAGGAAGACATGGGGCGCGTGATTGGGCGTAATGGAAAAACCGCCCGCGCGTTGCGCCAACTGGTTTCCGCCCGCGGCGCCGTCGATAACATCAAGACGCAAGTTGAGATTGTAGACAATTAATAGAACTGCGGCGTCTAGTATTTTGTCTTGACGCCAGAGGCATGCAATGACGTTGCGAAGAAAAAAGCCCAAGGTAGATTTACAAAAAATCTACCTTGGAAGAATTTTACGGCCTCACGCTCTGAAAGGTGAGGTCAAGTTGTCTCTATTTGGCTGCGATCCGATTATGCTGGAAGAACTTGAGTGCGTTTATGTGGACCAGTCAGACCGCGTTCTCAAGATCGAGTATATTCGGGGGACCGACAAAGCCCCCATTGTGAAATTCGAGGGCGTCAATAGTCGAGAAGGCTCTGACGCGCTTTATGGGCTCGTTCTCTGGGCGGAACCGGGGCAGTTGCCCGATTTGGAAGACGATTTCTTTTATGAAGCGGATTTTCTCTACGCGCAGGCGCAATTGCCCAGCGGTGAAGTCTTGGGCCGTATCGACCAAGTGATCGAAACCGGCGCGATAGATGTATTGTTGATCCGCACCAGCAATGGTGAAGAGGTTTTGATTCCAGCGACGCGGGAGTTTGTCCATGAAATTCGCCGCGAAGACAGCATCATCGTGGTCGACCCGCCTGAGCTAGACTGGTAAGCCCCATGCGAGTTGATATTTTAACCACGTTCGTGGAGATGTTTGTCGGCCCCTTTGATGAGAGCATTATCAAACGGGCGCGTGAGGCGGGGCAGGTTGATATCCGCATTCATAATCTTCGCGACTGGACCCACGACAAGCATCACAAAACTGATGACGAGCAATACGGCGGCGGCGACGGCATGTTGATGCTCGCCCAGCCTTTATTGGACGCAGTAAATGACCTCAAAACGGAGACGCAAGAGCATTCTCATGTCATCCTAACCACCCCGCAAGGCCGCATCTTTGAGCAATCCACGGCGGAAGCGCTTGTCAACGAATCTCATCTCATTTTCATCTGCGGGCATTACAAAGGCGTCGATCAACGGGTGATTGACGTGTTGCAGCCGGACGAACTCTCCATCGGCGACTTTATTCTCACTGGCGGCGAGTTGCCCGCGATGGTCATGGTTGACGCTGTGGTGCGATTGATCCCCGGCGTGGTGGGCAAGATGCAATCTGTCGAAGAGGATTCATTCACCAGCGGATTGCTCGACTGCCCTCGTTACACGCGTCCCCGTGAAATGGCCGGTCTCAAGGCGCCTGACGTACTCTTGAGCGGCAACCATGCGGAAATCGAAAAATGGCGCTTGCAGCAATCCGTCAACCGCACTGCCGAGCGCCGTCCTGACTTGTATCAGCAATGGCTGGAGCAAGCCGACCCGGCGGACAAAAAACGAATCGAGTTGCCATGACCGCTCCGATCTACACCGCCTTGCTTCATTATCCTGTTTATAAAAAGACTGGCGAAGTGATTACCACATCCATCACGCCGCTCGATTTGCACGACATCGCCCGCAGCTGCCACACCTTCGGCGTCAAAGGGTACTATGTCGTCAATCCAATGCACACCATGCAGCATCTCGCTAAAAAAGTGGTTGGATTTTGGCGCAGCGACTACGGCGCTCAATACAATCAGACCCGCACCGATGCGCTTTCCATCTGCCATATTGTCGATCACCTCGAAGACGG
This sequence comes from Candidatus Hinthialibacter antarcticus, assembly GCA_030765645.1. Classification (NCBI taxonomy): domain Bacteria; phylum Candidatus Hinthialibacterota; class Candidatus Hinthialibacteria; order Candidatus Hinthialibacterales; family Candidatus Hinthialibacteraceae; genus Candidatus Hinthialibacter; species Candidatus Hinthialibacter antarcticus. The sequence continues at coordinate 57,883 of JAVCCE010000076.1, forward strand.
GATCGCAATGATTGAAAAAGAATGCGGTTGTAAGCCCATTCTGGTGGTAACCACTGCGAGAAAGCGTGATGATTCGGTCTCGTATTCGTCGCTGCGGGAGAGGATGAAAAACGACGACCGCCCTTACTTGGTTATGTTTGGTACGGGGTGGGGATTGATCGACTCGTTCCTGGAAAAATGCGACGTCATCCTAGAGCCGATCAACGGGCCGGGCGACTACAACCATTTGTCTGTTCGCAGCGCCGCAGCCATTATTTTAGACCGTCTTTTGAGCGAGCGCTAATCTTCTCTCATCTTACGAAAAACATGCAGATAGGTGTTTTTTTCTTTGCTAATAGCGTTTTGGACATATTCAAAGTTTTGATTGATAAAGTCTTCACAGAGTTCATTTTCTTTTTTTATATTGATATGACTGGGGTGAGGGTAGTTTCCCTGCTGAACGAGTGCGATGCCGTAGGGACGTAAAACCCGGTATATTTCTTTGATGGTTTTTAAGTAGACTTCATTCGGCAAATGTTCAGTAACATCAAAACAGGACACAACATGATATCGGTTTGACAAGTCAACATTTGGATACTGTATGTCGCTACAGCTGCTAGGCCATATTTGGGCCCGGTCGGGATAAGGGAACTGCTTTTGACACCAATCGATAGAGGCAACGCTAAAGTCGATCATGTGGACTGACTGGATGTTGGGGTATTTCTCTAATACCGTGCAAGCCGTCATTCCTAAATGGCAGCCAACTTCTAACCAATAGATGGGCGTATTGGGGATTTTGATTTCGGAAAGATATTTTAAGAGGCGCTTTTTGTAACCCGCCTTAATGGAATCTTCCCGAACTTCTTGAAAATTTCGGCTATCTACTTTGCAATGTTGCTGGTGATAGGCGTAGTCATACCATTCATGTGAATAAACGAAAGGATTTCCGCAGTAGGCGAGCACTTCTTGTGGAGTTACCTGATACTGAATTGCGAGCGCTTTGATCGACTCGCCCTTGAAGATCCGTTGTTTAATCTCTTCGGGGTCAACATCGTTTAACTGGTTCATTTGTTTATATAAAGGTCAATGTTTTTCGTAATTATAGCCAGTATAATTTGCAATTCAATTTAATTTTTGAATTGCTTCGATTAAAAGTTGTTCAGTAGGCTTTGAACCAGTGCCTTTTTGAGATATAATCACCGTCTTGTGCGCTCAAATCATAATTCTATTTGAGCCAACCGTTGGAGGACGAAACGATCATGGAACACCCAGGCCTTAAAGCATTTGAGGAAAGCCAACTCAAACAAAATCTGCCCCACTTTCAATCTGGCGATACCGTTCGCGTCAATACCCGAGTCATTGAAGGCGAAAAAGAACGAATCCAGGCGTTTGAAGGCGTCGTGATAGCCCGCGCAGGCGGCGGTTTAAGCGAAACCTTCACCGTACGCAAAATTTCATTCGGCGTTGGGGTCGAGCGTAACTTCCCAATTAACTCTCCCAAAATCGAATCGATTAGCGTCGTGCGCCGCGGTCATGTTCGCCGCGCGAAATTGTACTATCTGCGTGAGCGCGTCGGTAAAGCGACCCGCATCAAAGCGCGTCAAAAGAACTTGCGCGAAGATTTGGCGAAAATGGGCGTCGTGGCCAAAGTCGCCAAAGTGAAGAAGGCCAAAAAAGCCAAAAAGGCCGCAAAAGCCGCAGCAAAATAGTCGTACATTCTTATCTGATTTGACTTTTCAGGCCCTCCATTTTGTGAGGGCCTTTTTTATGCTTGGGGATTGGAGACCGATTCAAGGACGGCTTCCAATTGGCTGAGTGAGAAGGGTTTGCTGAGAATGGCTTTAACGATTAACGCGTCGCATTCTTCTTCCGACAGGTTATTTCCATAGCCGCTAGAGAGTATTGCCGGGGTTTTTGAAATCTTGCGTATCTCGGTTAGGCATTCGATCGCCGTCATATCGGGCAGGTTAAAATCAACAATCATAAAATCAAATTTATTGCTATTCGCCTGCATGGCTGCGATAGCTTCGCTTCCTGTTTTTGAAACTTCAACTTCACAGCCAAGCCGGATTAACATCATGCTGGCGACGTCAATGACCATTTCCTCGTCTTCGATTAGAAGGACTACATGGTTAGACACCATTTTCTCCTTAGAAGCAGACTCAAAGTTGTGTATAAAACGATTTTTTTTTATACAAGTATAAAAGGCTAATTATTTAGCAAGACCGATAGATTCTATCATTATTTGAGTCTAAGTTTAATTGCTTATTTATTACATTGTTGCTGATTTGCATTTATTTTTTATTTCTGGCGTATTATTATGATACATCCTCACAATTTAGGAGAGTCAATTGAACCAACCCGCCGTTGTTCAGTATGCCCTACGTGAACGTGCAGTTGAACTGCGCGAAGTCAAAACGCCTGAGATTCAACGCGGCCAAGTCTTGCTTCGCGTGGCGGCGGTTGGAATTTGCGGCACCGACGTCCATCAGTATTTGAATGAGCATAGCTGGCCCGTACAGATTCCAGTTGTGATGTGCCATGAGTTTAGCGGCGTGATTGAAGACGTGGGGCCGGGCGTGACCGAGTTCGCTCCCGGCGACCGGGTAGTGTCAGAGACGGCGGCGTTTATCTGCGGCGAATGTCATTTTTGCCGAACCGGGCAATATCACTTGTGCCCGCACCGCATCGGATTTGGGCAAGGAAAGAACGGTGGTTTGGCGCAGCTGGTCGAGGTGCCCGCCCGTTGCTTGCATCGAATCCCCAAATCGATTCCATTGAGCCAGGCGGCGTTGTGTGAACCGGCCTGCGTTGCCTACCATGCGGTTTCTCACCACGCCAAAATTCGCGCGGGGATGACCGTCGCGATTCTGGGCAGCGGCACGGTGGGCTTGCTTTGCGTACAGATCGCAAAACGTAGCGGAGCCAACCCCATTCTTTTGACGGGGCTTTCGCGGGATGAATCACGACTCAAATTGGGACAAAAACTTGGCGCGACGCACCCCGTGATGATCGACAAAGGGACGCTGCGCGAACAGGTGCGTGAAATCGGCGACGGCATGGGGCTTGAAGTCGTCATTGACGCCTCCGGCAGCAACACCTCGCTCAAAGACGCGATTGATATCGTTCGGCCCGGCGGTGATATTGTCCGCGTGGGCTGGGGGCCTGGTGCGTATAATTTCTCGCTGGATCCGCTTGTTCATAAAGAAGTGCGCTTGCAGGGCGCCTTCAGCCATAATTGGGAAATTTGGGAGCGCGTCATCAAAATGATGGCTTCTGGAAACATCGACGTCACCCCTTTGATTAGCGCTACGTTTCCCATTGAGCGCTGGCAGGACGGGTTTGAGCAGATGCACGATTCGACGGTCGTCAAAGCGATCATTGAACCGAATGGGCATATCGAATAAGGCGGAAATTTTTTCCTCTTTATAATCAATTTTCTTTATGCTTCTCTCCTGATCTCAATCGGGCGGCCTCTGTATTTTTATTCATAACTCTTTATTTATAAGATTATTACTCAACCTTCGCATTGGTTTTTTCTCTCCTCTCATCCAAATTGGAATGGCGCTTGCACATCCATTCATCGCATCAACTTATTTTGCATTGTGTGTAGTTGAACAAGAGGGCAGAGGAGACATATCATGGCGGATTTTTATTTGAATCCATTGGACACGGCGCCTGTTACCAGTTCGTCGCCGCCAATACGGAACCGGGTGGTTCCACCGCAGCCAGCGTCATTTTCCGAATTACTTGACCAAGCGTCTACCCAAGCGCCGTCGCCGATGTTGAAGCCGAATGCGTTGTTGACTCCCGCGACCGGCTCCGAACCGCTTATTCAACAAGCGCCTGTTGTCCGAAGCGAATCGATGGGCGAAGCGGCGCAAGAACGCTTCCAATCCGATGAAGAGTTAAAAAAGCAACTGGCGGATATATTGCCGCCCATGAGTAAGCCGGTTTCATCTGTGACCAGCACCGTGATTGAGACGGCGGCGAACCCCGCGCCGGGTCTTGAGATGGCGCCTGCGCAGAATGAACATCTGTGGGACGCGATCTACGAACCCAAGCAAGTGAATGACGTGTCGGTGCGTCCGGCAAGACCGGTTGAATACGTGTTCCAGGCGCCTGCCCAGAACCAGGCGGCAGCGAAAAACACGCCTGTTCTCAAGAGTGAACCTGTCGCGAATGAGGCCGTTGCGCCTGTCGTTGAAACGGCGCCTGTGGAAGAAAACTGGCAGCCAGTTGATTCAAACTATCGCGTACAGCGCGGCGATACCCTTTCGCAGATTGTTGTCGATACGCTGCGCGGTCAGCAGATTGATTTTTCTACCCGAGACATTTATCGCTTAGTGGGAGTGATGTCAAACGCCAATGAACTTTCAAACCCGAACCGGATTCTCGCGGGACAAAATCTCGACCTCAGCCCCATTCAAGAATTTGTGATTGCCCGTCGCGACTCCGATAAATCGGTCGCAATGAATACCGATGCGCAGATGCCAGCGAGCGGGCCGATTACTTCCGCCTTTGGAATGCGGCATCATCCAATTGACGGCGAATGGCGCCAGCACAACGGCATCGACATCGGCGTGCAAAATGGTACGCCGATTCAACCGATCCAAGATGGGACGGTTGTGTATTCGGGTGAACAAAGCGGTTACGGCAACGTCGTCGACGTTTCACACGGAGACGGTTTGGTCTCGCGCTATGCGCATCTTTCAGAGCGTTTTGTTGAAGCGGGCGATCAAATTCGCGCCGGGGAAACGGTCGGTCTCTCCGGTCAAACTGGAAATGCAACCGGGCCGCATCTTCATCTCGAAGTCATGCGAGGCGGCCAACCGGTAGACCCGATGGGCTTTTTACCGATGCAATCCATCGCACAACGATGAATATTTTGGTACAAGTACGAAAAACGAAAAATCGTTTCACCGCTTTTTTCCCCAATATGGGGGAGATCACAAAGGCAATGTCATTGATTTAAAAAGGGGCGAGCCCAAGGCGTCGCGAAGCGACGGCAGCCCTATTGTTTGAATGTATTCGCTTTGTTTATACTATTTTGAAATCCCCCCGGCGCTTTCAGCGCCACCCCCCTTAAAAAGTGGGGCGAAAAGCCCTGACTCCGTACATTAAACCGATGGCATTGGATTTATCCTTCCAGACTATTTTTTATCCACAAAAAACTTGGCAGGCGTGGGGGCATCTCTGTGAGCGCCTGTGCAATCGGGCCTGATAGCCTGCACTTGTACCCACGCCTGGGCAGATTGCTTCGCTGTACCCGCAATGACGCGGCGCTTCACCCTTGCCTTCATCTTTACCAGCGCACATGAACTGAGTATGGTTTTGGTTCGATCCTGTTAATACTTTGCATAGAAAGAACCAAAACTTCAATGTCGCATTTTTTCCCGCAAAAAGACTTCGCGCCCACTCGCGTACCCTTATCCAATGATGCAATCCTATGGCAAGGGGCGCCGTCGGGCCGGACGGTTCTGCCTTCCATTCTTGTATGCTTGCTTTTCGGTTGGTTGATTGTTCCTATTTGGTTTACCTACCGAATCTGGTTGAAGCATTCGAGTACAGAATATCTGGTCACGCAGCGCTATGTACAAATCCGCAATGATTCTTTCGACAAAGTAAACCGGATTTTAGAAATTTATCGCGTCCGTTCGGTCGAAGCGCAATCCTCTAGTTCCCCCGGCAAACAAGACGTGATTTTCTATCCCACGGATGATTACACCCCGCCTGTGCGTTACGTTGGCGTCGAAATCAGCGATGAAGAATTGCGGCGCATCAAAGACGCGATTGACGCGACCCGCGAAAAGAAGCGCGTCGCCGCAATCAGTTTGCCTGTTTTAGGGTAGTTGCGCGGGCCCTCTCTTCCTATCATTTGTTCTATGGATTGTGATATTCTAAATCATCTTTTCGTGGGAGAAATGACAATGTCAACAAACCGGTTTTTTACTCAATTCGCCTCTATCTTTTGTTTATTGCTTGCTAGCGTTTTTGTCGTGCAAGCCGATGCGCCAAGTCACGAACAGCGCGAAAAAGAAGCCATCAAACCCTGGAGCGAAAACGCCTGGTATTGGTCATACAAAGGCGAGCCGGCGCTGCTTCTTGGCGGGTCGGATGAAGACAATCTATTCAACAATCTCGACATGATGAAAGACAATTTTGAGAAAATGAAAGCCTGCGGCGCGAATTACATTCGCAGCACGCTTTCTGTCCGCGATGAAGGCAACGTCTATCCATTTGAAAAAACGAACGGCTTGTTTGATCTCGATAAATTCAATCCTGAATATTGGCGCCGCTTAGAAGCCAGCATCGACCAAGCCTATCAACAAGACGCGTTTGTACAAATTGAATTATGGGCGACCTTTGACCACTACCGCGAGTATTGGTTGAAGCACCCGTTTAATCCCGCCAATAATAAGAACATTTCGGCGGACGCAACTGCCATGAAGCCCGAATGGGATTTTCATCCGGCGCAAAAGCGCAACCCGTTTTTCTTTTCGTTTCCCGAAATGAACAATGAGACGCTGCTATTGAAATACCAAAAAGCGTTCGTTAAAAAGGCGCTTGATGTTGCGCTGCCTTATCCCAATGTTTTGTATTGTATGGACAACGAAACCCGCGCACCGGCTGGCTGGTCGTTATTTTGGGGACGCTTTGTTCGTGAATATGCAAAACAAAAAGGCGTCACCGTTCAAGTGACCGAAATGTATGACAATTGGGATATCCGCGCCGATGAACACAAACCGACGTACATGAATCCTGACGTGTTTTCGTTCATGGAAGTTTCGCAAAACAATTGGCAAGAAGGCCAGACGCATTACGACCGCTTGTTGTGGATGCGAAACAACTTAGCCAATACGCCCGGCGGCGTTCGTCCGATGAGCAACGTCAAAGTCTATCATCGCCTGGGCGGCAATCGGCCTAACGATCCAGCGGTGGGCATTGAACGTTGGATGCGCAACGTGTTTGCGGGATGCGCGTCCACCCGGTTCCATCGGCCTGACAGCGGCCTTGGTTTGGCCCCGGAAGCGCAGACTCTAATCCGTTCGATGCGGACGTTTTTGAATGATTTCGATATCTTTCATTCCGAACCGGCGCCCGGCGTCTTGAGCGAGTGCGATGATAATGAAGCCTACTGCTTGGCGATTTCGGGCAAGGCGTATGCGCTGTATTTCCCCAAAGGCGGCGAGGTGAATTTGAAACTTCCTGAGCCAGTGAAGAGCGCGTTCGTGCGTTGGTTAGACCCAAACGCAGGCCAGTTTTTGTCGCCCAAGTCGGCGGACATCAAAGACAACGCGATCCGCTTGCAGTCGCCGGGGATGGAGGCGCCTTGGCTGGTGTTGGTCGAATGTCGATAAAATGAAAAGAGGCTGTTCTTGATTTGGCCAAATGCGAGTACGATTTGACCTCGTATGAATGAGACAGCCCAGATTCCAGACTCACTCGTAGATTCGAGCGTAACGCCGCCTTCGATCGAAGTGCGCCATGTGGCCAAGACGTTTGGCCCGCGCCATGTCTTGAAGGACATCAACTTTACTGTTCCGACGGGAAAGACGACGGTCATCATCGGCGGCAGCGGCAGCGGCAAATCGACTCTACTGCGCATCATGGTCGGCGTGTTGAAGCCAACGCGTGGGCAGGTGCTCTATGACGGCGTTGACATCGCCCCGATGGATGACGACGCCCTTGATCCCGTTCGTAAGCAATTTGGCATCCTCTTTCAAAACGGCGCCTTGTTTAACTCGATGACCGTTGGCGACAACGTAGCGCTGCCGTTGATTGAACACACCGACTTGGATTCCAAAATCATCAAGATGATTGTGAAGATGAAATTGGAACTGGTCGGTTTGCGCGGCTTCGAAGATTTAAAGCCCTCGCAGATTTCCGGCGGGATGAAAAAGCGCGTCGGCCTGGCGCGGGCGATTGCGCTCGATCCCGGCATTGTTTATTACGACGAACCGTCGGCGGGATTGGACCCGATTACTGCGGCGGTCATTGATGATTTGATGTTAGACTTGTCGCGCAAGATGAGCATTACCTCGGTGGTCGTCACTCACCACATGGACAGCGCGTTTAAAATCGCCGACCAGATGATTATGTTGCATGAAGGCAAAATTATCGCCGAAGGCCCGCCGCAAGAATTTGAAAACCCCACCGACCCGTTGATTAAGCAGTTTGTTGACGGGACGGCGGACGGCCCCATCAAATTTCACATGTCGGCGGACGATTATATTCAAGATTTGCTGAAAATGGATTGAGCGTTCTCTTGTTGCGTTTTTGTGAGAAGGGCGTCACACTTTGTCGCGTGAGCATTGAACAGAACAATGGATGAGAGGTCTTATCTATGGCGGCCGTTACGCTGTCTGAAGTCAAAGTCGGGTTATTGGTCATTCTTGCTGTCATGCTGGTTGTAGTGCTCACCATGTCATTGGGCAACTTTCAATCAATTTTCGCCGATTCGGTGACGGTGAGCGTGCGCGTCCCTAGCGTGGTCGGCATCGAACTCCACGCCCCGGTGACCTACGCTGGCGTACGGTTCGGCTCCGTGACCAAAAAACGCTACGACTTTGAAAACGACACTCCCGTCATTGAACTCACGCTTGATTATGATTCTCCGGTTTCGATGGATTCAAAAGTGGAATTCACTTCGTCTGGCATGTTGTCGCCTTTGTTTATTGAAATTTCCGGCGGAACCAAAGAGCAGCGTTTGAGCACGTTAATCGAAAAAGGAAATCTTGACCCGGAAAATATATATATCGACGGAACGCCGTATGCGTCCATCGGTGAATTTTTTGCGCTCGCCAGCGACGTGAAAATTGTGTTGGCAAAAGTCAACGACGTGTTGGACGGCATTCAAGAGCCGTTGGGCAAAGCCTCCGGCATTGTGGACGACCTGAGCGGCGAAGTAAAAGTGATCGCAAGTGAATTGCGTGAGATGTTGCAGGAAGCGCGCCCGCGTTTTCGCAATGTCTTAGACAAGTCCGGCGATTTGATTGCGAGCGCTTCGGGCGAAGTCGTGCCGACGTTGCGCAATCTACGCGAGGCGTCAGGCGACGTGTCGCCATTGGTGAAAAACGTCGGCGATAAGATGGACAAGGCGTTAGCGCAGGTGAATGATCTCATTGATGAGATTAGCCCGGATGCTTCCGCAACGGTGCGTGAGATGCGCCAATTGATGCAAAGCGTGAAGACCCGGATTGGCGAGATTCAAGACAAAGCGGCGACCTTGCTCGACGACGTTGATAAGGCCATCGTCGAAAACCGTTCTGAAATTGACGGGATGCTCGCGAATTTAAAAGAAACCTCCATCCATCTCAATGAACTGAGCGCACAACTCAACAAAGACCCTTGGCGGGTGGTTTGGAAGTCAGAGGGAAAACAATCGCCCGCGCGGGTATCGCCCAAGTGGGACCCGTTGCCCGCGCCATCGAAGTAAATTCGACCAGGACATTTTCCATGACTCGCATTGTGATAGCTCCAAACGCATTTAAAGAGAGTATTTCTGCGCCCGCCGCCGCCGCCGCAATTGCGCAAGGCGTGTTGCGCGTCATTCCCGATGCGGAAGTTGTGTGCGTTCCTGTCGCTGACGGAGGAGACGGAACAGCGGAGTCGGTACTGGCGGCGCGTGAGGGTAAGTGGCGTGAAGTCAAAGTCCATGATCCATTGATGCGGCCTATCCAATCCCGCTATGGAACCATCGATGATGGGCGCGTCGCCGTCATCGAAATGGCGGAGGCGTCGGGGCTGCGGTTGCTGGCGCCTGATGAGCGCAATCCAATGAAGACCAGCACATTCGGCGCCGGAGAATTGCTTCGCGATGCGTTAGATCGCGGCTGTGAAACCATCATTATGGGCATCGGCGGCAGCGCGACGGTTGACGGCGGACTCGGCATGGCGTCGGCCTTAGGCTATGGCTTGCTGGATTCAGCGGGCAATCCTATTGAAGCCAACGGCGGCGGATTGCAAATGCTCGCGCACATTGTTTCGCAGAATGTGCATCCCCAATTACGAAAAACAAAAATTCTTATCGCAAGCGACGTGACCAATCCATTGGTCGGCCCAGAGGGCGCCGCTGCGGTGTTTGGCCCGCAAAAAGGCGCGACGCCGGATATGGTGGACGCACTCGACGCAGGGCTGGTGAACGCGGCGCGCTGTTGGCGCGATGCGTTTGGCGTTGACGTCGCCGAGTTGCCGGGCGCGGGCGCTGCGGGCGGATTAGGCGCTGGGCTGGTTGCATTCTGCGGCGCGGAAATTCGTTCGGGATTTGACTTGGTGGCTGATACCGTCAAATTAGATGACGCCTTGCAAGGCGCACAGTTGGTCATCACCGGCGAAGGCAAAATAGACGAGCAAACCCAATACGGCAAAGCGCCTGCGGGCGTTGCTGCTCGAGCGAAGCGGTTTGGCGTTCCTGCCGTTGGGTTGGCGGGCAGTCTCTCCGGTGATTTATCCGCCTTGTATACTAACGGTATGACAGCGCTCTTCTCGATAGTCCCGGGGCCGATGTCGCTAGACGACGCGATGGCGAATGCGAAAACTCTTCTGGCCGACGCCAGCGAACAGGTGGTTCGATTGTGGCAAAACTCCAACTAACCGTCATTATCATGGGGGCCGGACAGGTAGGGCAGGGCCTGGCGCGCCGTCTTACCAAAGAAGGCCATCAGGTAAAAATCATCGACGCCAATACCACGCTGTTGGCTGAGATTGAGAACCATGTTGATGCGATGTGCATTGCTGGCAATGGCGCCAGCGCCCAGGTGTTGATCGACGCGGGCATTCAAAACGCTGATCTGTTCATTGGCGTCAGCGACAATGACGAGTGCAACATGGTGTCGGCGTCGTTGGCAAAACAATTTAATGTCACAACCGCTATCGCGCGGGTCAGAAACGAAGAATATCTGGTACCCGACCGCGCATTGTACGCGGATGCGATGCACATGGATTTGATTATCAACCCTGATGAAGTGGCTTCGCTGGAACTACACGATTTGTTGATGATTCCCATGGCGAACAGCGTGGCGGAATTCGCCGAAGGCCGCTTGAAATTGATCGGCTTTCAAGTGAAGCCAGAATCGCTTTTGTGCGGCAAGGCGCTGAAAGAGTTGCCCAAACTCGGCTATGACGAAACCCTGCTATTTGCCTGCGTCGTGCGCAGCGGAGACGTGGTGGTGCCGCGCGGCGACACGATTGTGAATGCGGGCGACCAAGTGTACGTTATCACATCGCCCAGCGCTTATGGATATCTAAGTGAACTGGGCGGAGTCAAAGACGCGACCTTGAAGAAAGTTGTTGTCGTCGGCGCCAGCCGGGCGGCGTTCTTTTTGGCGGAACGGCTCGAAGCCGCCGGTGTTCACCTCATTATCATCGAAGAAGATGAAGCGCGCTGCGAACTCTTCGCTGACCTCTTGCAAGAAGCAACCATCCTGCACGGCGACGGTACCGATATGAGCATGTTGAAAGAGGCGGGGGTGCGCGACGCGGACGGATTTATTGCGTCGTCTCAAGATGATGAGACCAACATCCTCGCGGCGCTTTTGGCTAAGCAGGAAGGCGCCAAGCGCGTCATCAGCATTACCCGCAAGCCGCAGTACATTCCCTTGTTGCGGTTTATTGAACCCATCGACGTTGCGATCAATCCAAGGCTTTCGACTATCAACGCCATCATGCGGTTTGTTCGCAAAGGCAAAACGCTTTCGATGACAACTTTAGCCGATGACCGGGCGGAAGCGATTGAACTTGAAGTCGTAGAAACTTCGCCGTTAGTCGGAAAAAAATTAAAAGAGAACCCGTTTCCACAAAATGTGTTGTTAGGCGCGATTGTGCGTGGGGATGAAATCATTATTCCCAAAGGAGAGGACGCGCTGCTTGCCGGCGATCATGCCATTATGATTGCGCTCAGTGAATCTGTGGGGAAACTGGATGACTTATTTGCCGATCAAGAAAAAAACGGGTGGCGTTCGATGATGAAAAAGGCCGCCCAAAATTTGACGACCAACGGAAAATCATAATAACGAGACTGGCTTAATTTCTAACTGTTTTCTTGTGAAACGATCGCTGCGAGTTGCGGCCCTGAATCGCCTGCGTCTTTGTCGTGATATTCGCGACGCTCAGTAAGGTTTCCCTCTTGGTCATAGATAAACTGAACATGAAAACCGTCTGAATAGTGAATAGCAGTAAGGCGATTGGCGTCGTCATACTCATAATTAGAGGTAACCTCGGCTTTGACAGTCTCTTGAATATCTTCAGTGGTTACATTTGAGTCGCTCTGCAGGCTGAAAAAACAACCAACCACCACCATCAAGCCAACTAGAAGCATCAACGCTTGGATCCGGTCTCGTATTTCCATTGCCCTACATCCTATAAAAATTAGTTACATTTTGCAATCTTATGTTTCCACTATACCACCTGAAAAGAAAAAAGAAAGAGAAAAATAACATTTTTTTTAAATATTATATTTGAATAGTCATTCTATACCCAATTACTCAATTACTTCAATAATCCTATAAGGTTTTTGTAAAGGCGGAAAAGAGGGTTCTTGCGAATGGATTCGAGGTCATGTTTTAAACATTCGTTTTCATGCTGAAGTTGAAAGACGCTTTCCTGTAAATCCAACAGTCGTTGTTCACGATCTTGGTCTCGCGAAGATAAAAGAGGTGAGTTTGCAGGTCTTTTTGTGGGCGATTCAAGTAAGTCAAGCAGGGGTTTTATGCGACTTTCTTGTGAGATTTCTACTGACGCCGCTGAGGCTCCACGCCGTTTCGCGACGAGGTCGCAACGCTCCAAGGCAAGTTGCGCGACGATGCTGCTCAGCTGTTTGTGATCGCCGTTGGAAACCACCCACCCGGCGTTATGTTGCTCAATCATTCTTGCCCAGGCTGATTCCGGCGTCACGATGCAAGGCGTTCCCGCCCAGAGCGCCGTCCCGGTACGCAAGTCAGACGACAGGCGCCGCTCTTCGGTGGGAGCGCTCAGGTCAAGCGCAACCGCCGAGCGTTTGAGTTCGGTGACGTAATCGGTGAACGCGTATTGTCCAAGCCAAGAGACGCGATTGTGCTGTGCGTAGGATTGGTAGAATGGACCAAGGGATTCTTCATCGCCGTTGGCGCCGACGATTGCCAGCTGGCCGCGGTCAGCTTTTTGCAAGGCATCGACGACGCATTGGAAGGCGGCGCGGCGGTCATGCCACGGCCAGAACATGCCGCCCCAAAGAAAGAGCGGCTCGTCTTCCACATGGCCTTGGCGCGATTTAGGCATCTCGCGCATACAAAACGGCGCGACGCGTAAGCGGTTTTCCGAGGGGTCCCAGCCCGCCCACGACAACCATGCGGAATAGTAGCCGCGTTGCCGTTCATCGGCGCAGACGGCGTAGTCGGCTTGCGCGAGACAGAAGAGTTTGTCGGTCATGTGTTGAAGATAGTTATCCGGGTCGCGCCAGTGATATTCCATCATCAACGGCCCCGGCAAGTCAACAATCACGGGTATCTTGAGCGGTTCTTTTAAATAGGTGAGGGGCTGCCATTGTTCAAACAAAACAGCGTCATGGTTCGAACCGTTTAGCAATTGGTGAAGTTGCTCCGGGCGGTAAAATTCGACGGGAAAATCAAACCGTGGATCGAGTGAGCCGCGCCAGTCTTCCAGTAGCCAATAGGTGCAGTCTACGCCGGATTGTTTTAAAACATCGCCCAGGCCGCTAATTCGGACGCCGCCCCCGGCGCAAGGCCGGGGCGAGTAGGGTAGGTTTTCTGTCGTAACAAGAGCAAGTGAGCCAGGCATAATGATTGATATCTTTTCGATGGTATGGTCGCCGCTGGTCAGTATACACAAGTTTCTCCGCGCCCCAAACAAAAACGGCCCTCGATATGAGGGCCGTTGGTATGAAACAGACCGCCTGTGCCGTGTGGGTGGCGTTGAGAAGACCTTACTCAACAGGTGGGCCCTACAGCCTGCCACGCCGCCTTCCCCTATAGGGCATGAGGCGAAAGCAGACGACAAGAGCCCAATAGTGCTAACATTAGCCTCTCAAACTGTGTCCCGATCACGCACACCGCAGAACCGTTTCAATTTTTATTCAGCGTTGAAGTGCGGCGTCAGTTAATGGCTATATAATAGTGACAGCGGCGGGTTTCTTCAATTCTTTTTGACGGCTTTTTTTGCAGGATTCGCTTTGTCGGATTAAAGTATGATTATGGACGGGTTCCGCTAAAACAGACCCATTAGTCAAATTCACAATAAATGTCTACAATTTAGTGATATGCGGTTTGATTTTTGATGAAATATTGATCTGCCCCACAATAAGAAAGGAAACAAACTAATGATTTGGAAGAAACAAGGTTTTATCGTGTTTGTACTGTCAAGCATTCTCATGGTCGGAGCCTGGGCGGTGGTGTCGCCTTCAGGAGCGCAAAATATTACTCCTCAAGACTTTGACGATTCTGATACGCGTGATTACCCGGTTACATCAACAGTAGACGTCGAAATCAAAGGCCTGGCTTCGATTGGCGAAGTTTACATGTTGGAGGGGATCGACAACGAAACCACCGTCACAGTTGAAAATGGAAAATCGGCCCCGGGTGGTACTCGATATGCGCGGTTGGTTTTTCATGGCGTCTTCGATAAAAAGATGCGCGACTGGCGCGATGAAATTATTGCTGGCACCGTGAATAAACGAGACATCTGGGTGGATATTCGAAATAAAAGCGGCTCCCGCGTATTGCGCGTCATCTATAAAAATTGCTGGCCTGCGCGTTTGACGCTGCCTCCTCTGTCGATTGAAAGTTCAACCCGCTACATGGAACGATACGAGTTTGCTTACGATAGTTTTGAACTGACCGATTAACGCTAGCCGCAGCAGAAAGTCTACTGGCAAGAAAGTGAGTTGACGCAAATGATGAAAAAATTAACATTGATAATGGCTGCGGTGTTTCTGGTCGCTGGTTTTGTGGTTGGGCAGGATGCGGTAGATATTGAGACGTCGTTTGGTGAATCCGATCTCTACATTCTTTATGCGGACGGTTCCATCAAAACGATTGGAACTGCGGTGGATTACGGCAGCGCAGAAGATATCACTGCTGTTGATTTTACCCTGACTCCAACCCGCAACGGCTATTACATTTTGGATGACGAAGCCGGGCTGCATACCTTTGGCGACGCGGTGAGTTTTGGGGTTCCTGAACTGGAACGGAGAGAAAATGTGGTGGCGTTAGAACCGGACCCCTCGTTTTTGGGGATGTATTTTCTCACCGATGAAGGCAAAGTCTTGACCGTCGGGGAAGCGGTGTTTCGCGGCGAACTGGTGATGGACAACGCCGTTGACATTGAACTGACCAACAGCGGCAAAGGCTACATCGTATTGTATGAGACAGGCGAATTGGCTTTTTTCGGAGACGCCACCAACTATGGGTTCTCTGAATCAAGCAAATTAAAAGCGGTTGACCTCGAAGTCATCCAAGGTGGTTACTACGTTCTGTATGAAAACGGCGAGGTCAAATCATTTGGCTTGTCAGTCCAATTGCCGACAGCGGATACTCTGCCTACGGCTGCCGTCGCGCTTTCGCTTTCAGGACAAGGCTATCGAATTATTGATGAAGAAGGAAACATCCTGAGTTTCATCCGTCCTGAACTGCAGAGCCTGACGCAAAGCCTGAGTTCGCGCTACACCTCGATCTATGCAACCACGGGCGATTATCGTCCCGCACAAACCACGCCGACGCCAAAACCGAGCACGCCTTTCTTTGAACTCGCGAATAACGACTTTGAAGAAGCGCGGATTGGTATTCTGCCCACAAGTAAAGAAGCGCCTCAATCAATGACGACTGGTCAATTGAGCTTGCCGTCTGGCGGGACGTTTGTCTTACTGGCTGAAGAAAACGCCTTACCGCGTGAAATTCATTGGTTTAATCCAGATGAGGTTGATGCCGAATATACGGGCGTGACCTTTGCTACATTGGTTAGCAGTCGCGGCGGCGCTTCGATTGCGGGGATTTCCTATAGTGCGGCGCAAGGGCTGGTCGCATTGGTTCGTGACTTTAACGGAGTGCACCTGGTTTTAATCAAAGGCGATTTTGAGCCGTCTGCGATTTCTGCATTTGGAACATTTGAATAACTGAACTCCAAATCAAATCCAATCGCCGCCGGGAGAAATTTCTCATCGGCGGCGATTTTTTATTAAAAAAAATTACAAATTCCAAGCCTTCCACACCGCAATGGTATCAGCAAGTTTAGGAACCACGTCGCCGTCGATGCCGTAGCCTTGTATGCCAAGCGGACCGCTGTATCCCGCTTGCTTAAACGCTGTAACGAATGACAACACGTCGTAGTCGCCTTCGCCTAAGGGAAGTATGCCCGCGCGAACTTCAATCTCTTTAGCATTGTTAAACGAGCCGTTGATAGTGACGCAATCGAGATAAGGCAGCACGGTTTCAATGGCGGCCTCTAAATTGTCGGGACCTTCGACCTTCAACCAATGATAAAGATTAAAGGTAATGCGCAAGCGAGGATCGTTAAATTGTTTGGCTAGACGCGCCATGTCGGACGCCCGTTCGCCCCAATAGTTGACGTGAGGGTAGAGTGAAATCGGCAAGTCCGCCGCGAAGGATTTTTCCGCCGCATGATGAAGCGCGGACAGCGCCTTCGAGTCGCCTGCAGGGTCAGACTGCTTGTATGTCTTGCTGGTGATGGGGACATGCAGTTTCGTCTTGCGGCCCTTGAGGCGGTCGATTACCTTTTGCATCAACGGACTAACGCCTTCGTCGTCGATGTTGATTCCAACGTAGACTGTGACCAACTCCACGCCCATTGATTCGGTTAGATCGGCGACTTCGAGAAATTCGTCCCAGCGTTCATCACCCATCCCCAATGAAAAGCAGATGGCGTTCACGCCTTGCGATTTGAGAAAGGCGAGGCGGTCTTTCCACGCGGGTTTGGGTTCGGCGAACCAAAACCAGGTATCCATAATGAACAATGGATCGGCGAATGAATTTGCGTTCGCGGCGAAAGCTGAGGCCCCGCTCATCGCTAGCGATGTTGCGAGAAAATCACGGCGGTTAAGTTGCATGGTTTGCTCCTTTTACGATTTTGATTTTCGTGCTTTTCGGTAGAGTTCTTTTTGTTCCTTCGACATTTTTTCTGTCGCGTACTGATATATCTTTCGCGGAGCGGAATTTTTATATTTCAGCAATAGCGCTTCGACTGGCTTTGGGCTGACCTTCCAATATTCACGCAGAAACCAGCCCAGGCCTTGTTGAACAAAACGCTCGTCGTCCATCATCAAAGGTTCAATAAATTCGAGGTGCTTTTTGAGTGGCTTCGTTTTTACCAGCCCGATCATGGATACCGGGACAGCCCGCCGTTTCCATTTTGAGGGCGACTGGCGCCAAGCGCTCATCTCTTCAAATGAGACGATTTGTTGGGTCAGAAAATGCTCCAACACTTCACCGCACAACACGTCGGTGTGCCCCCAGTTGATAATGCCGCTGTCGAGCCAGGCGCCTAGGCGTTGAAAGTCGGGCGCTTTGAATTGATCTTTGAAGCCCATCGCGTAATGGACGGCGAACGACGCTTCTTCATACTTGCCGGATGAAAGTAGTTTGTCTGCTAGTGGATAGATGTCGTCACGCGAGCCGGTCGCTTTCAGGTCAGTGACAAGCCGTTCGGCTTTCTCAATAAAAATTTCTTTCTCGATACCGTAGGCGTCATAGCCTTCGGTGAAGTAACGCTCATACTTTTTGGCTTGATCTGGGTTGGCATTCGCTTTCAAAAATTTTTGAATGTCAGCAATGATGGATTTGAGCCGCTTATCGCTTGCCATCATATTTCCCCCTGGAATACAATGTGTGAACTGTCGGTACTATCTCAAAAAACTCAATTCATTGATAGATGTTTGGCTATTCCAATTGGTTTAGGATGACGAAAAACCATCCCAAAAAAAGTCTTATAGATTCAATTGGTGGGGTAAGTATAAAGAACTCACCCTATTTTAGGTCGCGATAAACCGGGGGGAGGGCGAGGCTCCCGCCGAGCCGCAGAGTATCGAAGCACTTTCTTTTATCTCGGCTCACCAGGAGGTTCGCCCTCCCCATAATTCGAGACCGCCGCGTCGTCTAATGGACTCCAATTGTTTTTGTTTTGCTTTTATAGTGGTTGCCAGAATTATGTGCGGATTGAGTTTTCATAACTGTATCTATCGCTGAGCCCCTGTTTTCGGCAGGCAGGCTACGGGCGCGCTTAACGCAAGTTTTTTGTCAAACGCTCTATATGTTGTCAACGCGCGTTCCGTGATTGTCGGCTTTAAGAAAGCGCGTCTCAAATTCGAGGCCGTGTTTGGCGACGGCGTCTTGCATGGCGGCGGCGACTTGCTCTTTGTTGCGCAAGGTCATCGCCATCATGGTCGAGCCGGAGCCGCTTAAGTAAGCGCCCAGTGCGCCCGCTTCACGCGCGGCGTTGATGACGTCATACAGCGGCTTCAGCGCGGGGATATTGGCTTGGCGTTGAGGTTGATGCAAGCGGTCGTCCATCAAATCGCCGACGGCGTCCCACTCGCCTTGGGCGAATGCCATCGAGAGAAGGATGCCATGCGAAAGATTATGGACAGCGTCTTCGCGTAAAACTTCAGGCGAAAAGATAATACGCGCTTTGTCGGTTTCGACTTCGGCGTGAGGCGACACCGCCACGAAGTCGATGGTTTCTGGAACCTCGGCTTTGTAGCAGCGCAGGCGGCCATTCACTACGCCGGACGCGGTAAAACCGCCGTAATACGCAGCGGCGGCGTTGTCGGTGCAGCCTTCCAGTTCGGACGCCCATTGTACGATATGCGCCGCGCCGACGCCCAGTTTTAATAGGCGGTTCAAGCCTTCCATGATGGCGATGCGTAAGGTCGCGCTGCTGCCAAGGCCGCGCGCGATGGGGACGCGGTTTTCTATGCGAAACGAGACGCCGCGCGGCTCCGCATTGGAGCGTTGGAAGAAATGGTTGGCGCAGACTTCGCACATTTTGCCGCAGATCACACGCATGTCGTCTGCGATTGGCGAATCAGATTCCAGCGAGAATCCCGCGCCGTTTAATTCGAGTTCAAACGAGTTGAAGAGGTTGAGCGCGATGCCCAGCGTATCGTAGCCGGTTCCAATATTGGCGGAGGTTGCGGGGACGTGAATCGTGATGCTCGTCATAATGGATGTGTTCTTCCTGAAAGATGAACGCCTCCCCAAATTGCGGGAAGGCGTATGTGATTCTCGTTTAAATACAAAAACAAAAGGTGCAAAAATCAGCGTTCAATAAACTGCTTCATGCGGCGCAGCCCTTCGCGGATGTTCTCCATCGAAGTTGCAAAGGAGAGCCGTAAGTATTCTTGTTCCTCGCCGACGTTTTTGCGACCGAAGCAGGTGCGCGGCAAAACGGCGACGCCTGCTTCATTGAGTAAGGCGCGTTGCAGGTCGTTGGCGGTTTTCATGCCCAAGCGTTTACACGCAGCGGTCACATTGGGGAACACATAAAACGCGCCGCCGGAATGCAGGCAACTGACGCCGTCGATTTTGTTCAGACCCTCCGCGATGACGCGCGCGCGTTCCTGGAATTGTTCGACCATGTATTGCGACTCATGGTGCGGGCCGTCGAGCGCATGAACGCCGGCAATCTGCGTGAAGGAGCAGGTGCAGCTGTCAATGTTGGTTTCAATTTTTCCGACTTGTTTGGCGAGGTCGGCGTTCATGACGCCGTAGCCCATGCGCCAGCCCGTCATGGCGTACGTTTTTGAAAATCCGTCAACGATGATGGTGCGCTCTTTCATCCCGGGGAACGCGGCGATGCTGTGGTGTTCGCCCGTCCACAAAATTTGCGAATAGACTTCGTCAGAGATGACCCATAAGTTTCGTTGAACGCACAGTTCCGCCATGTCGCGCAACAGGTCCGTTTCTAGAATATTGCCGCATGGATTGCCCGGCGTATTCAAGAAGATGCACTTGGTTTTGGGCGTAATTACCCGCTCCAGATCATCTATGGTGAAGTTCCAGTTGCGTTCTTCTAGCAAGGGAAGCGGTACGGATACGCCGCCCACCCAGTCGATGATGGATTCATAAATCGGATAGCCCGGGTTGGGATAAATCACTTCGTCGCCGGGGTTAATCAGCGCCATGACGGCGTCAAACATCACCGGTTTTGCGCCGGGCGTGACCACAACTTCGTCGGGGTGGCATGGAATATTACGCGTTCGCTGTATATACGCGGCGATGGATTCACGCAGTTTCGGGATGCCCGCGCTGGGCGTGTAGTGCGTCTGGTTTTCGCTAATGGCTTTCAGCGCGGCGTCTTTGATATGGACGGGCGTATTGAAATCGGGTTCGCCTAATCCAAACGAAATGATGTCGCGGCCCTGGGCTTTCAGCGCATTCACTTGAGCGAGCACGTCAAAGGCGGTTTCTGTGCCGAGTTTTTTCATGCGCGTCGCCAATTCGGGCAACGATGAGGCTCCGCGCGTTTCAAACATGCGGACGCCGCCTAGTTGCGAAACGATCCACACGGGTTTTTCGCGAATGGCGCCGAACTGAGCAAGCACCGAAAGCAGCGCTTGCGGCGTTTCATCCGAAACGGTCGCGACTGCCCAACGATGAGCGTCGTGCGGCGCATCCGGCGAGATAACGGTGATCTGATTGTGCGGATCGCGAATGCGGGTAACGCGCTGGGCGTCGTCGCTGTCCGCGAGAATATATAGACGCTGTCCTGAAACTGCTTTGGCGTCGAGTTGCTGTAAGCCGGGTTGCGGCAAGCGGTCTGCCGGACAGCCCGCTTGTTTGAACGCGTCTTGAACGACCTCTGAATAACTTTGTGAAAATAGCAGCGCATCGCCGCCGCTCCAACTCGGGTCGGACGGATCGAGGCGCATCTGTTGAAAGACCAGCGCCGCCGCCGCCGAAACCAGCGCGGGCGGACGTTGCGGAGAACGGAGCGCGTTGAGTGCTTGATCGAGATTCGGCATTATTTGGTTACCCTGCCAGTAAATTCATATTTGAGCCGCGCACTGGTTGAATGCGTTTGACGGCGTCGTTGGCGCTAACGCCTTCATGTACGAGAGCGCAAACTGCTTCCGCCACAGCGGCGGGATCGTCCGCACCGGGATAAAGCACGTTGCGGCCTACCATGGCGCCGCGAATGTTTTCGCCCTCGCCCATTCCGCGGACAAACTGGTCGACGACATCGACCGGGTTGCCGGTTGCTTCGCCGCCCAACATCAAAATCGGGCCGCTGAACGATTGAGCGACGCGGTTGTAGTCGGGTACATAGGGAATCTTCAACCACAAGTTAGCGGTGGAATGCGACAGACCCGACGCGACGCCAATGACGCGAATCAAATCGTCTGCTTTCATCACCACTTTGTATGCGCCGTCGATTTGCTTGACGGGCAGCGGTTCCAAAAAGACGGGCAAGTCGATGTCATTACAGGCTTCGATGCTGCGCGAGCATTCTTCCATGGTCTGAATGACGTAACGGTCATACGGATCAGGTACAGCCAGACGGAAGAGAATTTTCGCGCCGTCGAGATTGAGTTCTTTGATTTTTTTCGCATCGCGATAGGCGGTCATGCGGTCAAGCAGTTCATGATTTGCGCCCGCCAGACCGCTGCGGTTCATGCACGCGATCAATAATTTATTGTCGAGAAAACTCTTCTTGGTTTTTTGCTGATAGAGATAATCGAGCAGGAACAAGTCTTCAAAGATGTCCGCCGTCGCCATCAGGCCGTCGATGTTTGAGGCCATCATCACGCGGGCGCAACGACCGAGATAATCAAAGCGGTCGCCCATGCGCACCGGGTCGCCGCCGGAGTTGGTCACCATGCGGGCCGGGTGGTCAGCCGCGAGAATGACCATACGTCCCTGGGTCGTCAGCGATTTACGCTGTTTGCGTTTTTGCATGCGGTCTTTGATGATGGAACTTTTTTCGACGCGCAGTTCGCACAACTGGTCCCAAATATCTTCATTGAGAAAATGACGCGACTGATAGACGTAATTATTACGCAACGCGTAATTGACTTCGATGCGGTTGCGGGCGCCGCCGTAAAGCGACTTCGCCGCGCCAGTCAGGTCCTCGGGGATTTCCTGGCCATAAGGTTTGATCTCAAACGCGACTGAGCCTTGGAAGTCGCACTCGACCAGCGCTTTGAGATAGCCCGCCAGCACGGCGGAGGTCAACTCGCTGTCGGCGAGATTGAACGCCGGGTGAACATCGCCGTAGCGCGGGTCGCCGTCGGGATTGTTGCGGTTGAGAATGCAGTTCGAGACGTGCACGTGTTGAATATAGGAACCCAGGCGTTTGATGGCTTCGGGGCCTTCGCCATTGATAATCATGTGGCTGGTGTCGATCAACAGGCCGAGTTCTTCGTGACCGTATTGATGGCGTACGGATTCAAGCACCGCTTCGGCGCGGTCGGCGGGGCCGATCAGCATTTCTTTGAACGGCGTGATGCCCGGCGGGTTCACGCGGTTATCAAACGGAATCAACAACGGAATGCAATTGGATTTATTTTTTTTGTTGAGTTCTTTTAAATAGGTGCAAATTTCGTGCAGCGAGCGGCGCAATTGCGATAGCGCTTCTTCTCGTACGCGGTCGGCTTCGGCGCCGGAGAGGCCCGCCATGATCGCCGGGTCTTTGCCGCTGAAGAAGGTGAATTTGTCGCAGGGATACTCGAATGCTTCGTCGATGCACTCTTTCAGGCGTTCGACGGCTTTGCGACGCTCGTTTTCGTCGAGAGAACTGATATCGGACGGTGGAACGATTTTGTCTTCGTTAATGAGCTGCACTAACTGCGCACACCAGACGATCTCTTCGATCTGGCCGTTTTTGCGCGCATCGGCGAGTTTCTTGATCGCCTCTTTTCGACTGACGCTGTTTTTGATGCGGGAGATTTCAATCGAGTTGAAATCCGCGTCGTCGATGACCCATTGCAGGGTTTTCGTCAGGTATTCGCGCCGGGCTTCGCCGCGAAAGTTGGAATTGGTATTGCCGGGGCCTGCAAATAGCACCGGATATACGATGCCAAGCCGATTCGATTCGAGTGACACGTCGGTTCTCCTACTTATATGTACGATTTATTAAACTTATACACACTACTTTAATTATAGATGCGGCGTGGTGAAACGCTAAGGTGTGGAGAATTAGGGTTTTATTTAGAATTTGATTGTTAGAATCTCTATATAAATTATAACCTTGAGGGTGGATTGGGTTCGATGTTGGGTTTTTATTTTACGCTAGGTCGCTCCCTCATCCTAACCTTCTCCCAGAGGGAGAAGGGATTACCTTGGCGTTTATACAGGGACGCGTCGTGTTGCATAACGGTATCAAGTAGGGTGGTGTTGAGCGCAAGCGAAACCCACCAATGTAAGCCTATTTAAAACAACGGTGGAATTCATTGCATTCATCTCACCCTACAGGGCTAAGCCGCATTGGTCGCAGAAGCGGGCGTCTTCGTTAGTTATTCATGCGCGGCCTCAACGTTGTGTTTCGCTGACTCTTTTTTGAGTTCCTTCGTTCTCTGTCGATATTCATTATCTAACCATAACCTTTCATCCGTTACAAGATATAATTTCCCGACTATTAAATTAGGAGAATTACTATGAAGCGTCTGGCTTTATTCTTATTCGCATTGATTGTGTTGCCTCTTAGCGTCCAAGCAAAAGTCGTCAGCGGGTTAGAGCATCTGTTTGATTCGCAAGTGGAACTGGTGAGTAATAAACGGGTCGCAGTTGTTGCCAACCACACGGCGGTGGATTCGAAGGGCGTTCACCTGGTTGACCGCCTGCAGAAGGTCGCGACGGTGGTCGCAGTCTTCGCGCCGGAGCACGGCTTTCGCGGCGACGTGGAAGCAGGCGGCAAGGTCGAAACCAAACGCAACCGGGATTCATTTTCGATCTACAGCCTCTATGGAACCAACCGAACCCCGACGCCGGAGATGCTCAAAGGCGTGGATGTGATCGTCTATGACATCCAAGACGTGGGCGTGAAATTCTATACCTACATATCCTCGCTGTTTCTGGTGATGACCGCCGCCGCGCGCGACGGCATCCCGGTGGTGGTGTTAGACCGGCCCAATCCAATCGGCGGCGTACAAGTCGCCGGGCCTGCGACCAATCCGGCCTACACAAGTTTCGTCGGCGTGATTCCATTGCCGATTCGCTATGGTCTCACCGTCGGCGAGTTGGCGCATCTGTTTAACAATGAAACCTACGCAGGCTTCACCATTGGCTGCGATTTGACCGTGGTGAAGATGCAAGGCTATCAGCGCGACATGGCCTACCAAGAAACCGGGCTGCCTTGGATCGCGCCGTCTCCGAACTTGCCCACCGTAGAATCGGCGTTGATGTATCCCGGGACGTGTTTATTTGAAGCGACCAATCTTTCCGAAGGGCGGGGAACAGAGTTGCCCTTCTTGACCGTGGGCGCGCCGTTCATCGACGCCAAGAAGTGGCTGGCGGCGGTACCGAAGGACGCCTTCGATGGATTCAGCGCTGAGCCGATTGAATTCACGCCGAAGCAGATTCCCGGTAAGTCGGAGAATCCCAAATTCAAAAATGAAAAATGCTACGGATTGCGTTTGGGAGTGAAAAGCGCTGATGCCGAGCCGATTCGGCTGGCGGTTACGTTGATCTGCGCGGCGAAACAACTCTATCCCAATGAGATTAAAACCCGATCATTTATGAATCTACTGTGGGGCAATGAAAACCTGCGTTCGATGTTAGAAGCCAGCGCCGATGTTGACGCGATTTTGAAAACGATTGGTGAAGATACAGAGCGCTTTCAATCAATGCGAACGAAGTACCTTTTATATGATGATAGCAAACAAAATGACTCAGGGCTTACGCCAAATAAAATACGCAACGGCGCGTTTCAGTATCCCTTTACAGACAATGAGCGTCCTGATATCAAATTTGTTGATGGCGACTCTGAGGGCAAAATGCCAATGGGCAACGAACAGAGCGTCTACTTTGCCAAACTCGGTCAGGCTATGGACTTTGCTGACTTGAATCATGACGGCGCTGTCGATGCCGTATTTGAAATGGCGGTCAACACAGGTGGAACGGGGACGTTTCATTACCTCGTCTGCGCCGTTAGTGATAATGGAGAACCAAAGCAAGTCGCGGAATTTTTTCTCGGCGACAGAATTGCCGTGAATAAAATTACGATCTTGACTCCAGAGGTCATAGAGATTGAGCGCCTCAAAAGCGCGCCTGACGACGCCGCTTGTTGCCCCAGTTTAAAAGTGCGGGAGTATTATTCGTTTGATGGAGGTTCGTTGTCTTTAATTGGAGAAGTGAAGATTGACGACGTCAAGTATTAACTGAATGGATTCAATCGTATTCTCCTTGTGAGAATTCTGGTAAGATGTTTTATTATGTGAAGGACTTAACGTAATTATGGAGCCGATTTTTTATGTCTAAAAAGCCAGCCGTTCGTTGGGATGTATCACTAATCACCGAAGAAGATTTATATCTCTTCAATGAGGGAAGCCATTTTCGTTTATACGAAAAAATGGGCGCTCACCTCATGACCACCGACGACGGCGAGCGCGGCGTGTATTTTTCCGTATGGGCGCCCGACGCCGAATACATCAGCGTCATTGGCGACTTCAATTATTGGAACAACTCCATTCACGAATTACGCCCCTGCGGCTCCTCCGGCATCTGGCATGGCTTTATTCCAAACACTGAACTGGGCATGAAATACAAGTTTCACGTACGCTCGCGCTACAACAACCATTGCGCCGATAAAGCCGACCCCTATGCGTTGTATGCTGAAACTCCACCGCTGACTGCTTCGGTGGTTACGCAATTGGATTACCAATGGGACGACGGCGAATGGATGAAAACCCGCGCCAAGGTGAATGCCCACGACGCGCCTATGTCGATTTATGAAATTCACTTAGGCTCATGGATGCGCGTGCCCGAAGACGGCAACCGCCCCATGACCTATCAGGAACTCGCGCCCAAACTCGCGGAGTACGTCTCGCGCATGGGCTTTACCCACGTTGAATTTATGCCAGTGATGGAACACCCGTTCTATCCATCATGGGGATACCAGATCACCGGTTTTTTTGCGCCGACTTCCCGTTATGGGACGCCGCAAGACTTTATGTACCTGATTGATTATCTCCACCAACAAGGCGTTGGCGTGATTCTCGATTGGGTGCCGTCTCACTTTCCGACCGACGGCAACGGTCTCGGTTTTTTTGACGGGACCCACCTCTACGAACACGCCGACCCCAAGCAAGGCTTTCATCCTGACTGGGGCAGCCTGATCTTTAATTACGACCGCAATGAAGTCAAAAGTTTTCTCTATAGCAACGCCTTCTTCTGGCTGGAAAAATACCATATCGACGGGCTGCGGGTGGATGCGGTGGCTTCGATGCTCTATCTCGATTATTCCCGCGAAGACGGCGACTGGGTCCCTAACAAATACGGCGGCAAAGAAAACCTGGGCGCGATTGAGTTTTTGCGCCGCATCAACCATGAAATCTACGCCCACTATCCCGACGTACAGACCATCGCCGAAGAATCGACCTCATGGCCGATGGTGTCGCGCCCGACGTATATCGGCGGACTGGGGTTTGGCTACAAATGGGACATGGGGTGGATGCACGATTGTTTGACGTTTTTCTCCACTGACTCCATTTACCGAAAATATCATCACAATGAATTGACTTTCCGTATGCTGTATGCGTTTACGGAAAACTTCGTCATGCCATTGTCGCACGACGAAGTGGTGCACGGCAAAGGTTCGATGCTCAATAAAATGCCGGGCGACGTTTGGCAAAAATTTGCCAATTTGCGCTTGCTATACGGCTATATGTACGGGCAACCGGGCAAGAAATTATTATTCATGGGCGCCGAGATCGCGCAATGGAGCGAGTGGTCGCATGAGACCAGTTTAGAATGGAACTTGCTGTCGTATGACACCCACCGTGGGGTTCAACAATGGGTGCAAGACCTCAATCATTTCTACCGCAATGAACAGTCGCTTCATACAAAAGATAGTGATCCCAAAGGGTTTGAGTGGGTGGATTGTACGGACACGGACAACAGCATCATTAGTTTTATTCGTAAGGGCGTGAACCCGAACGAATACTTATTGTTTGTTTTGAATTTCACGCCCGTGCCGCGTTATCAATACCGGATCGGCGTCCCGGTCGACGGGTATTGGAAAGAGGCGCTCAACAGCGATGCCGAACAATACGGCGGCAGCGGACAAGGCAACTTTGGCGGCGTACAAGCCGACTCCGTCCCCAACCATCATCACTATTACTCCGTTAATGTGACCATTCCACCGCTGGGCTGCGTTGTGTTCAAAAGCGGCGGCCTTTAAATAACTATTAGTTCGTAATACCAACCACCCTCTTCTGAAAAATTTGGAAGAGGGCGGTTTTTTTATCTAATCGCCCTGCGTGAAACTGACCGCCTCTCCTTTGCAATCTACGCTGACTTGTGGCAGGATATAAACGGCGTCGGATATTTTGTCCGGCGCAGCAGTAAGAATTTGGGCAAAATACAAAACAACGAAACCATTTCGAAAAAAGTAGGGGAGACAATGACCAAGAAATCTTCACTATCCCGTAGAACTTTTCTCACCAGTACAGCGGCGGTGGGCGGAGTCACTTCATTTACGCTCGTTCCGAATACCGTTTTTGGAGCGCCGAGCCGGCCCGCCCCCAGCGACCAGTTGCGTTGCGGCAACATCGGCGTTGGAGGCCGTGGACGCGGGTTTTTACGCCCTGGCGTGACGGTAGCGATTTGCGACGCCGATGAAAACCGCTTGGCTGACGCCGCCAAACGCGTCGGCGGCAACCCGACGCTTTATAACGATTACCGTCGGCTTCTCGATCAAAAAGACATTGACGCGGTCTTCGTGACCTCGCCAGACCATTGGCATGCGTTGATGGCAATTCATGCGTGCGAAGCAGGCAAAGACGTTTACGTCGAAAAGCCCGCATGTAAGACCATCGAAGAAGGCCGCG
Organism: Candidatus Hinthialibacter antarcticus; assembly: GCA_030765645.1. Taxonomy (NCBI): domain Bacteria; phylum Candidatus Hinthialibacterota; class Candidatus Hinthialibacteria; order Candidatus Hinthialibacterales; family Candidatus Hinthialibacteraceae; genus Candidatus Hinthialibacter; species Candidatus Hinthialibacter antarcticus. The sequence continues at coordinate 85,853 of JAVCCE010000076.1, forward strand.
CCATGGTCGAAGCGGCGCGCCGTTATGCGCGCGTGGTGCAGGTCGGTTCACAAGGGCGCTCGCAAGAAGGCGCCTATCACGGCAACAAATATATTGCCAACGGGCAAATCGGTCACGTCAGTGAAGTTCGCTGCTGGCACTACGAAAATCCACGCGGCGGATGGGACCCCAACACGCCGCCGCCGTCTGAACTCGATTATGAAAAGTGGGTCGGGCCCGCCCGCTGGGTTCCATACAATAGCCGACGTACGCACGGCAGTTTCCGCTGGATGTTAGATTTCGGCGGTGGGCAAATTCGCGACCGCGGCGCACACGTCATGAGCGTTGCGATGTGGGTGATGAAAAGCGACCATACCGGCCCGGTCAGCGTAAAAGCGACGGGCAACCCTCACTGCGACGGGATGTATGATTCGCCCGAAACCATGAAAGTCACCTATCAATTCAAAGACCCCGACTGGACGCTGATTTGGGACATGCCGGGCGAAGCGCATGAAGAAGGCTTTAAATGGACCCGCAAATCTTACGGCGGCAATTACATCGGCGACAAAGGCAACCTGATTATTTCTTACGGTGACACTGCTGAAACCGACACCGAACAAAAAGCGAAAGACTACAAAGTCCCGGCGGGCGGCGTCGAAGTCTATCATAGCCCCGGTCACCGCGAAGATTTTGAAAAGTGCATTCGCACCCGCGAACGGCCTATCATGGATATCGAAGCAGGGCACCGTGTTGCGGTGTTATGTATTCTCGGCAACCTGTCATACATGTTAGGTCGGGAACTCAAGTGGGACGCCGTCAATGAACGAGTGATCGGCGATGACGAAGCCAACCGTTTGTTGAGCCGCCCCGGTCGCGGCCAGTGGCACATTTAAGGGAGACCATAAAATGGAAACATTAAAAAATACTCTTGCAACGGGCGCCGCTGTCGTCGCCGCTTCAATGCTAAGCAAAACGGCGAATGCGGCAGAAGGCTTTATCGGCCGGATTCAATCCAACGATGAGAATGTACGCTGCGAGGCTTGGAAAGAAGCCTACATGCAGCCCGCTAGCGTCATTTCGCCGTTGAGCGATTTGTTGCTGGCTGAGAACCCCGGCATCGCTCGCGCGGCGGATGAAGCGCTTAAAGTTTTGATTCATTCCGTTGGCGAACAGGCGGATTCGCCCAAACGCGCAGAAGTCGTGAAGTCATTACTCGACCTGTTGAATCGTCGGGATTACGTAACGCGCATCAATGGGCTGCGGCTTTTATCGTTAGTCGCGAATGGCGATTCTGTTGCGGCGGTTACGCCGTTTTTAAAAGTCCCGCAACTACAAGAAGAAGCAATCTATTGCATCCAACGCATTCCAGGCGCCGAGTCGACGGACGCGCTGGTTGAAGCGTTAGCGCAGGCCCCGCGTGAATTTAAGTTGCGCATTCTGGCCGCGATTGAACAACGCAAAGACCCGGCTGGCGCAGAAAATTTGAATCCGTACCTCGCTTCGGATGACACCGAATTAGCGATTGCCGCCATCAAGGCGATGGCGACTTGCGGCGTGTATCCTGATGAATCGCTGGTGCCGGATTATGAGACGCTCTCCGATCAGCATAAGCGCGAGTTGGTTGATAGCGGGTTGCGCATTTGCGACCATTTGATTGCCGATGGGAGTTATGAACAAGCGGGGCGGATACTTAAGCGGGTTTTAGAAATTCCTGAAGAAGAAATCGGCGAACACTTTCATTGCGCCGCCATTCTTTGCTTAGCAAAAGTTGACCATCCCGAAGCCAAAAGTTCAGTGCAGAAATTTACCGAACAAGGCTCCTATATTGTTCGCGATACCGCCAAGAAGGCGCTGGCGGCGATGTAATCGAATTCGCGTTTAGACAATTGATTATTGAGAAGCCGCTTCTTAAAATTGAAGCGGCTTTTTCTTTATACGGAGATCGTGAAAATGGAAACTCGCCATGTCATTCGTTTGATGGTGATTTTATTGAGTATCCTGATTGCATTGATTCTCAACTGGTGGCTGAACGGCTGATTCAGCGTTTTCTTGATTGACCAAAACGCGCCATCCGTCTTGTTAGAGGTTTCGCGTTGATTGATTCTTGGATTGCCGCCTTTTCATCTGCATCAAGGCGGTTGAGTTCTTCTAATCCTTTTACTGTCTCTGTCAACGCAGTGATTGATGTCCAGATGATTTGAAACGCTTTGCGTTTGTCTGTTACTTTTTTAGACAATTTATCAACGGCGGATGTGAGAGTTTTTTTCGTTTCAATTAATACCTGACGGTTTAAGTCGCTCACATCACCAAATTGAATCGCGGGTGCTTGATTCCCTGATAGCGTTTGGAATATTTTGTTTAGAATGCTGAAGGGTTCGGGTTCGTTTTTTAGAGACGCCAAATTCACTTCAATAAATTGACTTGCGCTTGTTTCAAACAGCTCACTATATCCAATCTCTTTTTTTAAAAGTTGGTGTAAGACTCTTAATTGTTGAATAACCCACTGAAGGTAAGAAATAATTGTTGTTCGTCCACGCGAACTATGGATAGAAACTTTCTCATTTCGGAATTTAAGGATTTCCAGTTTTTGTTCTTCAATCTTAACTGTTGCTTTGGCGCTGGCTGACTCTTTTCGCCTGAGATACTCATGTTCTTCGGCCCATTGATTTTGATCAAATAAATTGAATGGAGATGAATTTAAGCAATCGACCATCAACTTTGATTGTGTCGCGGAGTCGTAGCATTCTTGCCAACGTTGGTTCTCTTGAACCGCCAGGCTAGCGGTCATCTTTTCGGTATGTATTACTGATGCATCGAAATCCTTGCGGGTTTTCATTTCCGCTAATACAGAAGACAAATCAGAAAAAATGAGTTTACCATCCTGGTTCATCATGATGACGTCTTGTTCGCGGACGCCAGGATTCCTCAGAATATATTCCTGAATGAGGGCTTTATTAATTTCCTCTTTGGCTTGGTTATAATGTTCAGATTGGAGGCCCATGTTGTGTTTTTTCGTAATATATAACTTCATCGATTAACGAGTTGAAATTTAGACATCTTAATCTTAACACAAATTACACGTATTTTGTTAGAAAGTTAATATTGAAATCTTAACCTATTGTATTCATTACGCTTAAAAGTTGTTGGCTGCGAGGTGCATCTCGTATAAACATTCGTTATTCGTAAGGTGTTTTTATCAACATTTTGGGTTTCTTGACTTTTATATTTATACTTAAAACATCAGGAAAATCTAATAGAGGTGACAGACTCGTATGAAACGTTTGAATGTGATACTCAGCCTATCAATTGCTGCAATGTTTGTTTTTTCCGCAGTTGCATCAGAGCAAGAAGCGCCGAAAGATTTCACCCTAAAGCCCATCTTTGGCGAGAAACCATTCCAATTATCGAAGGCAAAGGGCAAGTATGTCGCCATCCATTTTTTGCTGAAAACCGAATGTCCGATTTGTTTGCGGCATGTTCGAGCATATTTTGAGCATGAAAAAGACCATTCTGATGTCATTCAACTCTATGTAAAACCTGATACGCCGGGCGAGATCAAGGCGTGGGCGTCAAAGATACCCCAAGGAGATATGGAGAAGGCGCCGGAAATTTATCATGATCCAGACGCGAAACTCGCGAAGCAATTCGGTGTTCCCGGTGGATATAAATTTCATGGGCAGGTCGTTCACTTCCCGGCGTTTGTCTTGCTCGACCCGAATGGAAAAGAAGTGTTTCGATATGTAGGGAAGAATAATTCTGAACGATACAGTTACGAGAAATTTGTCAAAAAAATGGAAGAACTGAAATCGTAACAGCTCTTCTGAGAGAGAACCCAAATGCCCGCCTTCTCAACTGAGAAAGCGGGCATTGTTTTTGTAGGGTAGGTTAAAAATGCGCGACCCACCTATGGAGTTTGGGAGGGCGAACCTCCTGGTGAGCCGTATTAAAACAGAGCGTTTCAATTTTTCGCGGCTCGGCGGGAGCCTCGCCCTCCCCAGAGTTTTGCATATTAGTTGTGGGGTGAGTTCTTAATCCACAACAATTTTGCAAACTTCAATCTCGTCTATTCTGACTGAACTTCAGCCAGCGAAGTTGACTTCGCCCCGCATGACTCGCAGTGAGGCAATAGCGTATGGCGCAGCGACCCGCATGATTCGCACTTGTCGAACAATTTATTCCCGCAGGATGGGCAGGTGTAGGGCTTATCTGAATCACTCGGAACCTCTGCCATATTGGGCAGTGCGGCGAGTCCCTTTTTAGACCAGCGCGCGAATTTCAACGGCCCTTGCTGAATCGGAAACGAGCAAACCGGACACAACCGCCGCATGTAGGCTTCGCGGTATTGGTTCATTAACCAGGCGGGAAGTGGTTTCAGCGCGAGCCGGACGCGGTAAACAATAAAGCTCAATACGATAATGATGATGCTTAGAATCGCGATGTATTTGAAAAAATCTCGCGGGAAGTGCTCGAACATGACGACATAGGTGCGTACGAACAGGGCGAACAACGCAGCGTTGATAATCAAAATGTAGGGGCTGCTGCGCATTTTGAAGGTAAGCCACGCGAACAAAACCAAGAGAGGAATCAAAAACGCGAGACGGAGACAAGCAATGGTGAAGCGGTGTTGCTTGAATTCTGTAGAGTAAGCATCGCTGTAGGCTTTTTCACTTTCGCCGAGCGTTTCTTGGAGAGCATCAATCTGCGGGTCTAATTCACGGCGCGTTTGGTTGAGTTGCGCAATGCGTTGGTTGGCGGCTTCGAATTCACGTTGGTTTTTTAAAAAGAGCGCCTGGCTTTCTTCCATCGCTACTTGTTCGGTTTCTCCTGGCGTGAGGTTGCGCTCTAATTTGAGACGATAGATCTCGGCTAGTTGGTTCATGGTTTCGCGTGAACTTTGGGTGCTGTTTCGGAGAAGTTCCTGATGTTCTTGTTCGTTTTTAATTTCACGCAGGATTTGGTTTCGTTCATCCGTTAACAGGGCGTGTTGATCTTGAACTTCTTGATCGATGTGAGTTGCGCGTAATTTCTCTACGTCGGGCTTGTTAATTGTTCCGATGTCTTTAAGAACAAAGCCCAGCAGCCAAATGAAAAGCAATGAAAGAAGAGAGCTGAAAAAAAACAATAGTAGGCGGTGTGACCAGGGGCCTTTTCGTATTTGCTCTTGCATGATTATCCTCCAAGTCTATACAGTTGATATGTAAACATTATAGATGGTCACTGAATGGAGTCAATAGTACCTATCAAAATAATCATTGTCCGATTTGATGAAACTCGTTGTCGTCTTGTTTTGAGATTCCGGCCTCGATGGATAAGTCTTTGTCGAGAAAACCCTGCTTGTTGCTGGATATAATATCGCCCTGCGAGTTGAGGCCGTTGCTGGCGCTATAGGGGCGTACGGGATACGACTGGCGGGTACGGTCGGGGCCCCATCCCCACACCCAATAGCGGCCATGAATGGGGTTTGGCGCTAGGTCGCTTCTGCGGGCGACGTATAAATACCAACCCACATCGAGACCGTCGCCCCGGTTGTCGCTCATCTTGACGGAGTTCGGGGCGTCGATAAACGGGTCGTAGGGCAGGGAGGCGATATAAGACACCGGCGAAGTAATGGGCGCCATGTTGTACATGTGGGAACCGTCAGTCCCGCCTGGTGGGACGAAGGGTACGCTGTTGTTGTCGATCTGGTACATTTCGATGGCGTTGGACAGTGCGCGGATTTCAGACACCGAGCGGGCGATCTTGGCGCGGATTTGCGCATTCAGAAAATTCGGAACCGCAATCGCCGCGAGGATGCCGATAATCGCAACGACAATCAACAATTCAATTAAAGTGAATCCACGCATTTTCATCCAATAACTCCCCGATTGTAAATTCAACCTACTATCCAATGTTTACGGTCGAAAGTCAATTAGGGATTTTGTCTATATTTGTTTTATAAGAGGGCAAAACCTCTCTCATTTTTTTTGAGAGAGGTTTCAGTAAAGACTTTCTTACCAGGGCAGGCCTTTGGCGTTGCGGGCTTGTTTGAGATCGACGGTTTCAAGAATCTGGGCAATGCGCCCCGCCGCTTTGCCGTCGCCGTAAGGGTTTACCGCATTTTTGGCGCGGACAATAAAATTAGTGTCGGTCAATGCGCGGTTGAGCACGGCCTCAATCTCATTGCGGCTTGGTTTGCAGTCGATGACGTTGTCGCCGCGCTCGCGGCCTTCCTGACGTTCACCGACGTTAATCACGGGGACGCCGTAACTGGGCGCGTCGATCATGCCCGAGCTGGAGTTGCCCACCAGGCAGGCGCAACGCCGCAGCAAGTTGCAGAACAGCTCGCGCGGCATGGACAGGAAGGTGTCAATCCACGGCTCGTTTTCGATTTTATGGATCGCCTGAATCATCTCGCGGCTGCCTGCATCAGAGTTTGGATAGATTAAAAACGTATGTACGCCGGAATATTTCAATGCGCTCAGGGTTTCGTTGAGTTCTTCCGCCGCTGTTTCCGGGTGGGTTGATATGGGGTGTTGCACCACCAGCGCAAAACGGCCTGGAATCGAAACGCCCAGTTTTTCCGACAGCGTCTGATCGTCAAATTCCGGGTATTTCAGCAAGGCGTCGAGGCCTGGCGTCCCGACCTGGTAGACGAAGTCGGGGTGTTCGCCGAGGCGGATGATGCGCTCTTTGCTTTTTTCTGTGGCGGGGAAATGGATATGGCTGAGTTTTGTAATGGCGTGGCGCATATATTCATCCAGCCCGCCTTTGGTAACTTCGCCGCCGTGCAGATGTCCGACTACCGCCCCGGCAAACAGGCCGGAGGTTGCGCCGGCGAAAGCTTCGACGCGGTCGCCCAAAATGATGACCACGTGCGGGCGGATGCGTTCGATTTCCTGAGTGATGCCCAAGATGCCGACGCCCAGTCCTTTGGCCATCGCGGCGCGTGAGTCGCTGCTGAATAGCGTGTCGATGCGGGCGCCCATCGGGAAGCCGTCTTCTTCGATGTGTTGAATGGTCAGCCCATATTCGGGCGAGAGGTGCATCCCGGCGGGAATGATGTAAGGCTTCAGGCTTTCCGATTCCGCCATTTGATAGAGCAACGGTTTAAAGATGCCATACTCTGCCCGCGTTCCGGTAATCACAGCGATCCGTCTCATTTTGGTTGCTCCGTAAACATCAGTTCCGCGCGTTGAAAGTCAATGTAATCGTTAATATCAATTGAACTCGATGCGTCCATGACATAACCGCCGCATGAGTTCCAATCAAAAATCGCCGCGTCAGGCGGTAGATTTTCATAGTAGGACCGACGTGAAATATAGATCGCGCCGTTAATTCGATAATATGAAGGCAAGTCTTGTCGGCGTAAGGGACGCTCTTTTAGATCAAATAGCGTGTTGAGTTCTCCGTCGTCTTTCCGGTCAAACATAAAGTAAGGGTGGAACTCTTCGACGCTGGTCACGGAGATGACTGAATTCTTGCCGCATTGCTGAAATAAATCGAGGGCTTCATTAATATGCTGCGCCTGTCGAAAGGGCGAGGTCGGTTGCATGAACACGACCGTCTCAATTTGATGACCGTCTGCTTCGGCAAACTGAAGCGCATGTTGTAACACCGACAATGATGACGCTTGATCGTTAGATAGATCCGCCGGACGCATAAAGGGAACCTCCGCCCCGGCGTCGCGCGCGATGGCGGCGATTTCATCATCGTCGGTCGAAACCAGCGCACTGCCGATCCGGCTTTGTTTGGCGGCGCGGATGGTGTGGGTGATGAGAGGCGCTCCGCCCAAGAGGCGTACGTTTTTACGCGGCAAGCCCTTCGAGCCGCCGCGCGCCGGGACAATACACAAAGTTTTTGAAAGAGAAGAAACGCCCATATCGTATATTCCAGTAAATAAGTTGCTTCATCGTAGGTTGCCGCCGAAAGCGGTCAAGAGGCCAAACGATAGCCGGGCGGGGTTGTTTTGTGCTAAACTAGTGAAGGTTGAAAAAGGAGAATGGAAATCTGATGGATGATATTATACAACTCATTGCAATCATCGTTATCATCGGCGTCAGTGCGGCTTCCAGCTTGGTCAAAAATTTCAACAAAGACGAAGATAATGACATTGATACGATGCCGGTTGAACCGCCAAAGCCTGTCCCGTCCCGTCCTGAACCACAGCGTACGCCGCCTCGTCCGCAACCCCAGCGCTCGAAGCCAATGGCGAGTACGGACGGTCGTTCGTTAGAAGGACGTTCGCTCGAAGGGCGTTCATTAGAAACGCAACCCCAGCGCCGACGCAAGCCCATCCAACCCCGTCGCCCACAACCTGCGCCGCGACAGCGACAGGCGCCTCAACTGGAAGAGGTCTATGTTGAGCCATTGCCGCAAAAGGAAGAAAAGAAAGACTTGATGACGGAAATTTTTAAGGCGTTTATGGAAGTGGAAGAGCCTGAAATCGTCATGGAGCCAGCGCCGCCCAAACCCAAACGTGCGCCCAAACCTCAAAAGCGCAAAGCGGAAACGAAACCCGCCAAAAAACCACCGATGACGCCAGCCCGCTTGGCTGAAATCACGACGCCGACGCACGCGCATCACCCCATGTTCTCGCAGCTAGCGAAACAAGCCGAAGCGAACCCGTTGCGGGTGGCTGTTGTGTTGTCGGAAATATTAAAACGCCCGCGAAGTCTACCGCCGTTGATGCGCTGGTCAGACCGCAATTAGGAACTCAATGTCAAACACTCTACTCATTGCTACGCGCAATCATAAAAAACAAAAAGAACTGCAATCGTTGCTCTCTGGTTTGGGCTGGGACGTCGTCACGTTGCGCGACTATCCCGACTCGCCGGACGTCGAAGAAACCGGCGATACCTTTCTCGCCAACGCCGAACTCAAGGCCGTGGCTGCATCGCAACATACCGGACTGTTGACCTTGGCGGACGACTCCGGCCTTGCGGTTGACGCCTTGGATGGACGCCCCGGCATCTACTCGGCCCGCTACGCCAACGGTGAAGATTCGACAGATGAAGAGAACCTGCAAAAAGTGCTTGATGATATAAAAGGCGTCCCGGCTGAGAAACGCACTGCGCGTTTTGTCTGCGCCGCCGTACTTGCCCAAGGCGATCAGGTTGTCTTTTCGACAGAACAATGCGTGGAAGGTTTTTTGACCGACGCCCCCAGCGGCGAGGGCGGTTTTGGCTATGACCCGATCTTTTATTATCCGCCGTTTGGAAAAACCTTCGCGGAAGTTCCCATCGAAGAAAAACACGCCGTCAGTCATCGCGGACAAGCCTTGGCGGAATTGATCGTGTTTTTTGAAACCTATTCCGTTTAGAGCGCTTGCCATTTTGGGGAGCGTATTCAATTCGCGCCGTTTTTTGGCGATGAATAGAAGCCTCTCAAAAATACATTGAGCGTATTGTTCACGGCGTGGAGGCGTCTCTGTGAGCGCCTGTGCAAAAGGGCCTGATAGCCCGCACCGAAGCGAAGAGAGCGGCGCCCACGCCGGATAAACCTTCCCGCTTAGACAGATCGTGATCGTTATTTATTATGAATCGAATTTTGAGAGGGTTCCTAATCTTCGACTTCCGGCGGCATGAAAAACTCGAAGATGTTACGTCCATATTTTTTGGTACGGACGTGTTCGAGCGTTTTCCATTCGAGTGAAATTTCTTCTTCGATGTCCCGCTGCACAAACACAATCGCGTCCGGCGTAAGCAGCGATGGGTGGGCGTCAATGATTTCCATCGTCTTGGTGACCAATTTCTGCCCGAACGGCGGCATGACGCCAATCAGATCGTACGGTTGGTTTTGCTGTGCGAGGCGGGGCAGCATTTCAAGCACATCGCCGCGCGTTGTGTAATACTCTGCATCCGGGCATATCTTTTTGTGGTTGGCTTTAGCGGTTGCGATGGCTTTGGGGTCTATATCTATACTCATGACATACGACGCGCCCCGGCTGAATGATTCCATGGCAATCATGCCGCTGCCTGAAAAGCAATCCAAAATGCGCGCGCCAGCCAAATGGGGTTCCAGAATTCCGAATAGTGATTTTCTGATGCGGCTTAACAGCGGCCTGGTGGTGAGACCTTCGGGCGTTTCAATGGCGCGGTTTTTATACTTTCCAGCAATAATTCTCATTCGTTACGCTTTCTTGTTTAAACAATCTTCTCACATTGTGCGTGAATCGGCGGATTTGTTAAGCCGCATCAATCACAATACACTGAGATTTTTTGCAAGCGGCGGTTTTTTTATTCCCGTTTGATGGCGCAGCCAAACGCGGGAAAGTGGGGAACCGCCGGGGCTTTATTTTGCAGCAGAGATTCGAGCGCGTTGATGACGTAGTGCTGGTCGGCTTTGTCTGGATTGTGGTTATTGTCGATTGCGCCAAAGTAGTGAAGGCGTTTATCTTGACCGATGACGAAGGCTTCCGGTGTTTTGCTTGCGTTGAACTGGTCGGCAAGCATATTGCCGTAGTCTTTCAGTACCGGGTAGGCGAGCGCATGTTGTTTGTGATACGCCAGGATGTCCGTTTCTGAATTTGCGGCGTTTGAATCGACGACCCAGAATATAACATTTCTCGGCTGATAGGCTTGATACAGGTTTTGCAGGCGTTCTTCGTACACCCGGGAGACGGGGCAGTGAAAGTTCCAAAAGTATACGACAATGATGTTTTCACCCAGCATTTCGCCCAGGTCGTGTAGTTTGCCCGCAACGTCTTTTAAGGCGAACGGTTGGACCTCATCGCCTAACTGGTAGGGCGGCGAGGCGGCTGCGACTTCTCCGGCGGGTTGGGCGGTGCCAGTCAATGCGATGAACAGTGCAAAAAAAACAGAGAAAAATAGGCGGAGAAAAAACATCAATGCCTCCTGAAAATAACTGCCTTATTGAGTATAAAGATATTGTAAGTATAAGGCAAAAAGATTTGCGCTGAATTTGAACATACAATACGTGATACGCGTTCAACAATATATATTGAATATGTATGAGGAGTTGGTCATGGAACTCAAAGGTAAAGTTGCAATCATTACTGGCGCCAGCAGCGGCATCGGTTGGGCCATCGCGGAAAACTTGCACGAAGCGGGCGTTCAATTGGTGCTGACCGGGCGCCGCGCGGAGCGTCTCGAAGAACTGGCGGCAAACCTGAACGGCGCTATGACCATCGCGGGCGACATCGCCGATGCGGGCATGCCGGGGCGTCTGTTGGACGCGGCCTTGGAGCGTTTCGGGCAATGCGACATCGTGGTGAATAACGCAGGCGTAATGACGGTCGGCCCCATCGAAGACATTGATATTGATGCGGTATGCAAGATGGCGCGGATCAACGTCGAAGCCGTCTACCGGATGGCTTATGTCGCGCTCAAGCACTTTAAATCAACCGGCAGCGGATTTTTGTTGAACCTGTCGAGCATTCTCGGAACCAAGGTGCGTCCCACCACCGGCGCCTACGCGGGTACGAAATACGCCATTGAAGCTTTAACTGAAGCGCTGCGTATGGAACTCGCCAAAACCGATATCGGCATTGCTTGCATCGAGCCGGGTTTAGTGAAGACCGAACTTCATCGCGAATGGGATGTTCACCCGACGGAGGCGCTTGATATCCCCCGGGCGTTAAAGCCGGAAGACATTGCGCGTATGGCGCGTTTTATTTTAGAGCAGCCGTCGCATGTCCGAATTCATCGGTTGTTGACGTTGCCGACAGACCAATCAATATAGGCTAGCGCTTGTCTTTCTCTTGAAAGGCCATCCGGTTTTGTGATGGGTCGGGCGGCGGTCTTTCATTTTCCGGCTGCTCTGTTGTTTGCGTCGCCGTGGGGATGGCCTCAATGGGCTTGGGTTTTAGATCGTCGGGTAGTTCTTCTTCAAGGCGCTTTGCGATATTGGTGAGCGAATTGAGCGCAACGCGCTTTGCTGCAATGATTTTTTCTAATTTCACCACTTCATCGAGTTGATGTGTGACGGTCTTGCGCAACACGTTTATATTCGCCGTCTGAAGCGCGGATATGTTTACGTTATAGCCTATGATGTCTCTTGCGCTGTCTTGTAACAAGTTGATCTGCTGAAGCACTTCTTCTAAAAACTCTGCGTCACCGCTTGATTCGGCGGCGGTTTTGGCGAATTGAAGAATGTACGACTTACATTCTTCCAACACATGAATCTCGATTGACAAAAGCGATTTCCAGCGGTTGACCAAATTGATGCGGGTCAAAAGAACCTGATGCTGATTGGAAACCAGATCGGAAAGGTCGCGAGCAGACGCGCTTTTCAGTTGAGTTGGCGGTTAAATTTTCCATATTCTACTGGAGAGCGCGAGGCATTCATTTTGTCCTGCAAACCAAGGATTTCGCGTATTGATTTTTTGCTTTCCAGTTCCCGAACTCTTCGTTGAAATTTATCAAGATTTGATGCGTATTTATCTGCCGATTGGATGACCTGGTTTGATTGTATCCATTGGATGCGGGTTTCTGCTTTGAGTTGGTTGGCAGAGATTGAAAAATCTTTCATGAAAGTTGATACGATATCAATTTCATGTTTCATCCCGTCGATGATGCGTTGTCCATCTCCATTGGCTAAAGTCTCAAGATGTTTTCGAATATCCACAGGTGTTATTCCTCAAAAAACTTTGACCCATCAATACATGATCATCTTACCTTACTTTTAAGGTGATTGAATAGTCTTTTGTCGGTTTTGCAGTCTATTTGTCTGTAATCGGTTAGTGATAAATGTATCCATAACCTGTAATGCAAAAGGTTACTTATACATTTTGGGTTACAAGGAGAATGGATAAATCCAAATGGACTTATGCGCAATACGGAAGTCATAATTGTAACTTAGATTTATATGAAAGAGTTGATAATTTATTGTCATTGTTCAAGATAGAATTCTTTAAATGTTATAAACATATACTAGATTCAAACTAAGATTAAATGGGTGGATGTAACTCTTTTTTTTCAACATGTTATTTTGGAGCACATTTTGCTCTTCGCTCTTCTCAGTAATAATAATCAGGTGCTTGGAGCCGATTTTATGACGACGCCACAGCATTCAAACCACTCAGGAGAAAAGACATGTTAAGCTGGAAGAACATTAGACTCAGTGGAAAGTTCATCATCGGTTTTGGAGTAGTAATTGTGCTTTTAATCATTGTTGCTGGACGATCCTATTTCGGCGTTAGTGGCATTGTAGACAATGCGAAAGAAGTGATTTCGGGCAATAAACTTAGAGGCGATATTTCTCAGCGGATTGTCGATCACTTAAACTGGGCGTCTGAAGTTAGCGCATTTCTTAACGATGAAAATGTGCATGAACTCAATGTCCAAATTGACCATACTCAATGTGCATTTGGGAAATGGTACGATAGTGAAGAGCGAACTCACGCTGAAGAACTTGTGCCTGAACTCAAACAAACGCTAGCCAACATCAGCGAACCCCATCAGCGCTTGCATGAGTCTGCCGGTAAAATCAAAGCTGTCTATCACGACGCCGATATAGAACTTGGAAACTTTCTACGTGAGATGAAAACGGCCCACTTAACTTGGGCGCATAGAGTCAAAGATGTATTTGTTGACAATACTTTGACTACGATCCAAGCCGAGATGGACCCCCATCAATGCGCATTTGGAAAGTGGCTCTATTCAGCAGAAGTCGAGACGCTCAAGCAACAAGACCCGGCCTTTGCGGCAGCCGTTACGCAAGTATATGAGCCTCATACCAAGTTACATGAAAGCGCAGCCGTTATTCAAGAAATGCTCACGAATGGAAAGAGAAGTGAAGCGGCGGCCTATTACATGGCCAATACTGAAACTGGGGCTAGTCAAACCTTAAGCGCAATTGACAATATTTTAGCGTGGCACGCTCAGAGCGTCGATGGCTTAAACCAAGCGCGCCAAATCTATGCGCAGGAGACCACAACTTCGTTGAATGAAGTTCACGAGTTATTAAATAAAGTGCGCTCGACTGTCGCCGATAACGTGATGACCGATGCGGCGATGTTATCTTTGGCCGGGAGTACGCGCTTGCAAGTCATTGGATTTAGCATCGTAGCCGTCGTTGTCGCAATCATTTTGGCGCTGGTAATCTCGCGTGGAATCGTAAAACCGCTGTTGGTTAACATCAACTTTGCCGAACAAATCGCCAGCGGCGACCTGACTCATGTTCTTGAAGTGGACCGCAAAGATGAATTGGGAACTTTATCATGCAGTTTAAATGATATGTCGACCCGGTTGCGCGACCTGATGGTGAATATTCGCATGGCTTCTGAACAAGTGTCAGCTAGCGCGGAACAGCTATCCGGCTCTTCACAGGAATTAGCGAACTCCACGACCGAACAGGCGGCCAGCCTTGAGGAAACATCATCCGCCGTGGAAGAACTGACCTCATCCATTCAATCCAATGCCGAAAATGCACAAAAGACCAATCGCAATGCGTCAAACTCAGCGCTCGAAGCAGAAAAGGGCGGCGTTGCCGTGTCAGAGACAGTGCAAGCAATGAAAACCATTGCCGAGAAAATCACGGTTATCAATGATATTTCCGACCAAACCAACCTGCTTGCTTTGAACGCCGCCATCGAAGCGGCCCGCGCAGGCGAAATGGGCAAAGGGTTCGCAGTCGTAGCAGTTGAAGTGAGAAAACTGGCTGAACGCAGCCAACTCGCCGCCAAAGAAATTGGCGAACTCGCGACAACCAGTGTTGGCAAAGCGGAGAATGCTGGCAAAGTCATTCAGACTGTCGTCCCCGCCATTCAAGACGCCGCGCGTCTGGTGCAGGAAATTGACGCCGCTTGCGGCGAACAATCCAATGGCGCTATGCAAATTCGTCAGGCGATTGAACAATTGAATGCAGTCACTCAACAAAATTCCGCAGCGAGTGAAGAAGCGGCTTCCGCAAGTGAAGAACTGAATGCGCAAGCGCTTCAGCTGCAGGATATGATTGCTTACTTCCGCGTGAATGAGAGCGAACTGGCGAGTGGGGCCACTCCGAGCGCACCTTCTCCGGTTGTAAAACAATCTCCACTCAATGGCAAGCCGACGGCCTCAGTAAATCGCTTGCAAGAAGTGTTTGAAAAAACCGAGGAATTTCAGCCGATTCAATAACAACACAACTGAAAATTATCGTCTGTAAAATGCGCCTACTTTTACACAAAGTGGGCGCTTTTTTTTATTAACGCTGACATCCTTCTATAAATCGCTTATATTAGTTATGTTAGGTGATTATGAGCGAGATGAGTGACAGATTGAATTAAAGGGGATTTTAACCAGTGTATTTTTCTTCTCTAAAGCGTGTATTTATATCTACTTTTTTATTGATTGCGGCGGTCAGCGTTTATGGCGACGTCATCATCAACGAAATAATGTACAATCCTCGCAGCAACGGCAATGACGCGGAATATGTCGAATTATATAACCGTTCAGATTCTGCGGTCGATCTGTCTGGCTGGCAGTTCAGCGACGGCATCAGTTTCACTTTCCCTTTGGGAACGCAAATCGCCGCGAAGAGATATATCGTCGTTTGCCGCAATGAATTGTTCGTCCGTGATTTTTACCGACTTGATCCGGCAATGGCGACGCTGGGGAATTATGCGCCGTCGGGTCTCTCAAATAGCGGTGAGACGCTTACGCTGCGCGATATCAACGGCTTGCTGATTGACCGCGTAGAATATAATGATGCAGCGCCCTGGCCGACTCCGGCTGATGGCAACGGTTCGTCGCTGGAGTTAATGCACCCGCAGACGGACAACTCAAACGCGACCTATTGGGCGCCCAGCATCCGTCCCACTCCAGGCCAGGCGAACAGCCAACTGCTTAGCAGCATCCCGCCGCGCTTCGTTTCGATCCAGCGTACGCCGCAAATTCCCGGCTCCGATTCGCCGATTTCTGTTGTTGTTCAATTTGAAGAAGGCGATGTGTTGCAAGAGGCGACCCTTTCATACATCGTCAACAACGGCAGCCAACAAAATGTTCCCATGCAAGCGAACGGCAACGTGTTTAACGGCGAGATTCCCGCGCAGGCCGACGGCGCGTTTGTTGAATATTGGGTCACGGTGATTAGCGAACAAGGCTTTGGGTTAACGCTGCCAGTGGGGACGGTTGAAAACCGTTACGTCTATCGCGTCATGCAGGCATTGCCCGAACCCGGTTCGGTTGTCATTAACGAAGTGATGTATAACAATCCGGTCGCATTTGAAGACGACCGCGAGTTTATCGAGTTATTCAACCCCGGCGCTGCAACGATTGATTTATCATTTTGGAAATTGCGCGACAGTAACGACGATAATTTTTATACGCTTCCTGTTGGAACCAGCATTGCCGCCAATGGATTTCTTGTCATTTCCAAGCGCAAAGAGGCTGGATGGCCTGACCCTGTTCTAGAGAATTTATCATTCTCATTCGGCGACAACGGCGATGAAGTGCGCCTGTTTGATCCCAATGACCGTTTAATTGCCAAGGTTGAATATAACGATAGCGCAGAGTGGCCGGTGGGTGCTGACGGCGAGGGCGGCAGTCTGGAATTGCTCCAGGCTTCGCGCCCGAATAATGACCCAAACAACTGGGCGGTTTCTGCCAATGGCGGTTCGCCGGGTCGCGCCAACGTCCGCGCTGTGAATGACTCGGCTTATGCGGATTACGACATCGTCATCAACGAAATTTTTTATCACCCGCCCAACGAAGAATACGACAATAACATTCGCCTGGAATATATCGAATTGTATAACCGGGGCGACAAGCCCGTTGACGTCAGGGGATGGCGGTTTACAAGAGGCGTCGAATTTTCGATTGCTGAGACCACAGTCATCCAACCCAAAGGGTATCTTCTGATTGATAAAAACCCGGGCGATTATGCGAATATCACCAACCGTCGCGGTGGTTTTGCTCTGACGCTCGACAACGGCGGAGAGGCGATTGCGCTTACCAGTGACGACGGCGTTGTGATTGATTACGTTGAGTACGCTGATTCGTTCCCGTGGCCGACGCTGCCTGACGGCGAGGGGCGTTCGCTGGAATTAATCGCGCCCTTTGGCGACAACCGCGATGCGCAATATTGGGCCAATGGGCGCCCTAACAGCCCTGGTAAAGCCAACCATGCGATTCTGACAAATGCGCCGCCGCGCATCACCGATGTTCAACATACGCCGGAGCGGCCTGTCGCATCCACCGTCGATTCGGATGTGGTGTTCACCACTGTTGTTGAAACCGGCGATCTGTGGAGAATCTTCAAAGGTACCGAGCAGCCCCCAAATAATTGGAACGCGCGGAGTTTTAACGCATCCAGTTGGGAGGAAGGCCCCTCTGGCATCGGTTACGGCGACGGCGACGACGCAACCGAATTATCGGATATGCGGGACAATTATCAGAGCGTGTATATTCGTACGGAGTTCACGATTCAAAATCTGAACCGCGTTGATAGCATACTTTTCAGTATTGATTACGACGATTCGTATGTCGCGTATTTAAATGGGCAGGAAATATCCCGATCCAATGTCAGCGGCAATCCGCCCAGTTATACGACTTTCGCAAACGCAAACCACGGCGCCAGCGTTGACGACGGCGCAGGCGCTATCGACCAAGTCGACATTACGAGTTTTCTGCCTTTGTTAGTGGAAGGGACAAACGTCCTCGCCATTCAGGGACACAACGTGAATTTAGGCAGTTCTGATTTTTCGTTGATCCCTCAATTGGCGGTGGGGCGCGCGTTTACGCAAGGCGAAGAGATTTCTGATTCGATTGTAATTGAAGCCCAGGTTCGCGATTCGGACGGCGTCGATAGCGTTACGCTTCAATATCAGCGTTTGGCGTCGCCCGCCGGAGTCGGATTGTTTGTCGAAGATTGGAAATCAACGCCCATGTTTGACGACGGCGCCCACGGCGACCGTTTCGCCAACGATGGGCGCTATGCAGTCATCTTCACCGATATTGAAACGATCCAACCGAATGAAGCCTGGCGATATCGAATCGCCGCTAAGGATGCGAGCGGCGTTGAAGCGTTGCGTCCGCTGCAAGATGACTCCATGCGCAACTATATCTTATTCGTCAACGATGCGCTGGAAGAAGTCGCCTACCCGACCATCAAACTCTACGCCGAGCAATCCACGTTAGCGTTTTTAACGCGCAATCCCGACACCAATCAGGAACAGCCTTGTATTGCCGTCATTGACGGTAAGCCATTTGATTTATTCTACGGCGGCGGCGTCCGTTTTCGCGGCGACGGCTTGCGTAATAATCCCAAGAAAAACTGGAAGATCGTCTTTCCAAAGGGAGAGCGCTATAAGGGCCAGCGCGCGTTGAACCTAAACGCCAATAATCACACCACGGCTTTGCTCGACGGCGAGTCGGGCGTGTTGGAGCATTTGGCCTATCAGGTGTTTGAAGACCTCGGCGTGACCGCGCCGGATACCAAGCATGTGCGCATCATGCTCAACAATGAATACATCGGCCTCTATTTGCAGGTCGAGCAAGTGAACGAAGATTTTCTATCAGAACACAATCTGGCGGATGAAACCGATATATACAAAGCGGGCGTCGGTTCCCGCCGCGCGAACATGGCGCGCGAGCCGGACTTTGATACGTATGTTTTGAAATATGAAAGCATGTTGCGCCGCGACAGTGATATCCAAACGCTGGTCGATTTTATTGAAGGCTTGAATGACGCCGAAAACCTTCCTGCGTTCTTTGCGCAAAATCTCGATGTTGAGTCGTATGTCAACTATTTATGTGCGATTGCGTTGACCACCCATTTTGACAGCGTCGAGAAAAATTATTTGCCGACGCGCGGCGCCGACGGACGTTGGAAAATTGTTCCAATCGACGCCGTGAATACTTGGGGATTGACCCTGACCAATATGGCGTTCCCGCTGGCGTCAGATTTCGATGTGTTGGACGGCGCGGACTCCGGTCGCTTTTTTGGAACGAATGTTTTGCGCAAAAAATTCTTGAGCGTTCCTGAGTATCGCGCAATGTATTTTGAGCGCTTGCGTTCGCTGGTTGAAACCTATTTCACGAATGACAATCTTAATACTCTGATTGATGCCTATTGGACATTCATCCAGTCGGGTATGCAAGAAAACAAAGACCGCTGGGGTTCCGCAGTCAGTTTGAGCAGCATCCCATCGCAGCTGAAGACATACATCGCAGAGCGACGCGCGTTCATCATGGCGGACACGGACGTGTTCCCGACGGGCCGTTCCGTCAAGCCTGTGAATAACGCGCCCGCAAACAATGCTTCGCTAAATAACCGCACGGTGACGCTTCGCGTTAATCAACCGTCTGGGCAAACCATTGTCGAAACCGAATGGCAAATTGATTTCGCGTCAGGGCTTTTCGTAAAACCCGTTTGGTCAATCAAAGTTCTGCCAACCAGTAATGCAAATTCATATTTACTGCCCGCAGGCGTGTTGGCGTCTGGCGGACAATATAAGTGGCGTATGCGCTGGAAGGTGAAAACGGGCGCCGACGGTGAAGTGCAGGCGTGGTCAGACTGGTCGGATGCAACGCAGTTTACTATGCAGAGCAGCCTTGCGCCGCCGGACGTTCAAAATGTAGTCGTAACCAACTTTGATAGTTCAGCGCGTTTCGAGTGGGATCCAATGCCTGCCAGTGATTTGCTTCGTGTGGATATTTTTGATCTGGACGGCGAGATTATCGAATCAACCTCCGCTGACGACAATCGCGTTCGCATCACCGGCTTACTGAATGGACAAACTCATCGCTTCCTGGTTCGCGTGGTATCAACCGACCTGCAAGTTTCGCCCGGCGTTTTGGTTGAAGCAAAACCGTCCGGCCCGCCTGCGGACGGACAAGTGATTGCGTATTTCCGCTTTGAAGGCAATGCGCAAGACCAGAGTGGCAACTTTACAAATGGAATGCTCATGGGCGATGCGCAATTTGCTTCACCTGGATCGCGCAACCCGGTGCCGCAGACCAACGAGCAAAATCAACAGGCGTTAAATCTCGGAGGACGGACAGGCGCGGGTTTCCAATTTGGTTCCACCGAAGCCTTGTTGGACGTTGCCAAGACGTTAACCGTTGAATGTTACGCGAAGTTTGATGAACCGACGGGCCAGATGGTTTTGGTTGATCGTTACGACGACGCCAACGCTTCGCAAGACGGCGTGTGGCGCTTTGCTGCGGGCATGAACGGCGACAGGTCGCTCGACTTTATTCTGAACGATGAAGACCGCAGCAGCGGCTATTTTGGACGCTTGCATATTTCCGCCCCGGCGACCATTTGGAGCGACGGCGAGTTCCATCATTATGCGGCTGTCGTCAATCTGGATTCATCGAGTTTTCAAGACCGCGTTCGCTTATACCGCAACGGACGGCAAGTACCGTCGCAGATTATTCATGACGATGGTGAAAGCCAGTACAACCGCTTCCGCAATCAGAGCGACTTGCCGATCTTGATTGGCGCGCGCCGCGTCGCGGGCGTCGGCACGGTGGATGTTTTAAAAGGCAGCATCGACGAAGTACGGCTGACGGCGGCGGCGTTAGAACCGCAGGCGTTTTTGAATCCGCCCGACCCATCGGTTGATGAATGGGCGCTGTATTAGATGCTCCCATGCCGGAAACTGAAAGTTGTTTTACGAAAACGGCCTGCAGAAATGCAGGCCGTTTTTTTGTGCGATGAAAAGTTGAGTGGCTTACACGATATCAGGCACAACATATTTGCCCCGGTATTTTCGCGTCAGAAATTCATTGGCGTAATCATTATTGATGAAGCGTTCGCGCATGGGATCGAATTCTAACTTGTCTTGCACACGGAAGGCAATGTTGCCTAAGTGGGCGATGGTTGACGACATGTGGATGGTTTCGACCGGGCCGTTCTGGTCGGACATTTTGCGGCTGCGCACCGCTTTATGGAAGTTGGCGAAGTGGTTGCCGCCTGCGTTGCCTTTCGGGCCGGGTTCGCGCTTGTCGCCCAGGTAGGTTTCAAAACTGCTATAGCCTTTGATGACCATGTAGCCTTCTTTGCCATAGAAGATGTTACCAACGGTGGCGCCGTCTTCGGTATTGGTGCGCCAGGGGCGGGTTTCAAACTGAATCATCTTATTGGCGCCGGTGTATTTGTAGAGAGTCGAAAGCAGTTCCGGCGTTTCTTTGTCGTCGTCCCACAAAAACTTGCCGCCCATTGCAGTGATCTGGTCAGGATGCGTATCGACGCCTAATCCCCACAGACACATATCGGTTTCATGAACGCCCTGATTGCCTACGTCGCCGTTGCCGAAATCCCAATGCCAGTGCCAGTTGTAGTGGACGAGGTTTTCTGTGTAGGGGCGCCATTCCGCCGGTCCCAGCCACAAGTCATAGTTGATGTGTTCCGGTGCGAACTTCGCGGGTTTTTTCCCAATTGAGCCGCGGGTGCGGAAGCAAAGGCCGCGAGCGAGATAAACGTCGCCGATCACGCCTTCACGCAATAACTTCACGCCTTCTTGCAGCGCTTCTGAACTGCGCAACTGGACGCCGTGTTGAACGATGCGGCGGTATTTATAAGCCGCTTCGATCATCTTGCGGCCTTCGAATACGTTATGCGAGCCGGGCTTTTCGACGTAAACGTCTTTGCCCGCCTGACACGCCCAGATGGTTGCCAGCGCATGCCAGTGGTTGGGGGTCGCGATGCTGACCGCGTCGATGTCTTTGTCTGCATAGGCTTGACGCATATCGACGACGGTTTTGACTTGCTTGTTGTAATCTCGTTCAAATTCGTCAGCGCGTTCTGCGAGGACTTCTTCGTCAATATCGCACAGAGTGGTGACTTCGACGTTTTCAGCGGCTTGATGGCCGCCGATGTGCGACTTGCCGCGCCCATTGAGGCCGATGACGGCCATGTTGATGCGGTCGTTGGCGCCCGCCCACGATTTTGATGTCCCGATTAACGAGCCTGCGGCCAAGGCCGCGCCGCTTTTCATAAAGTTTCTGCGTACGACGTCATTCATGGTAGTCTCCCCGGGTTCAGTGTTAAAAAAAAACAATGCGCCTGGCGCGATTCGAACGCGCGACCTACGGATTAGGAATCCGGCGCTCTATCCTACTGAGCTACAGGCGCTTGGCTATAATCCTACTGAATGCCGCCGGACGATTCAAGCGAAGGCGTTGGCATTCAGTGAGTCGAGTTGAATTAACCACTGTACATTTCTTTGGGAGAAACTCTGTGAAGGAATTAATCGTTTTTAATCCCTATCTAGAACAGGTCTTTATTTTAGGCGTGTATCTGGCGCTGGTGAAATTGTTATTTCTAATCATACGCTTTGTTTTTCAATCCGTCTTAAAAATTTCCCGTCATTCAATCCCTGCAAACTTGTTCTTATTCTTCGCGCGGCTCATTGGCTGCTCGTTTTTCTTTGCTGTTACATTTCATCTATTGAAACGGTATGAATTATTCGGCAATGCGGCATTGTTATGGTTCATCTCATTGTTATTCATCCTTCTTTATTCGATTAGCGACGTGATGCCCATGCGCGAAGCCTGGTCATATACGCGCAACGGCCCATTGATGAGCCGGGCGTATATTGATGTATTTCATCCATTGGTTTCGATGCTGTTATTGCCTGCGGGAGTCTGGCTTATTTCGATGATGCCTTCAATCTCATTAGAAATGATTGCAGTGCAGCCAAGCCGCATCATGAATTTGATTGCTGGTTTAATTACGTCTTTGACGAAGATGAAAGGAGACCAACTGGTTCAAATTGAACAGAATATCACGATTGCTTTTTACTCCATTTTTTCATTCTTTCTTATTTTTCATCTTATGCGCAGCGTGAATTCTATTCGTGATTATTGCGCCAACTTTTTCGAAGTGATCCGTGGACAAGAGCCTGACCCCGAACTCGCATCAGCCCTCGCGAATCCTGAAGTTTCAGATGCGACTCAGCAAGAGAATGAAGAAACCGTTTCGAATGATGACAAACCAAAAGAGTGAATTAAGTTTTTGATCGCCGTTTTATTTCTTGATAACGAAAACAAGTGGTTGTGTGATCGTTGACCATGCCGACCGCTTGCATGAATGCATAGCAAATGGTGGTTCCGACAAAATTGAAGCCGCGTTTTTTGAGGTCTTTGCACATTGCGTCTGAAACAGGCGTGTTGGCGGGAACGTCTTTCAACGCTTTCCATTTATTTTGTATTGGCTTGCCGTCGACGAATCCCCAGATGTATTGATCGAACGAACCATATTCATCTTGGATTTTGAGAAACGCCTTGGCGTTTTGTACGGCGGAATTGATCTTCAGCTTGTTTCTGACAATGCCCGGGTCGGCGAGCAACGTGTCGATTTTCTTTTGGGTATAGCGCGCGACTTTGTTGGGGTCGAACTGGTCGAAGACCTTTCGGTAATGGGCGCGTTTATTCAAAATCGTGCTCCAACTCAGCCCGGCTTGTGCGCCCTCGAGAACCAGAAATTCAAACAACTTCTGGTTGTCATGCAGCGGAACGCCCCATTCTTCATCATGGTATTGAATGTCTAACTCAGATTTCGCCCATTCACAACGGGATGTCTTGCTCATTGAAAGTCCTTTTCTTAAACCAAGAATTTCTCCATTGGTTTTGTTTCGCCATGATTCTTGATATAAAATCGAAATTACATGTTACTATAAAAAATCGAACTTGAATGATGAAATGGAACGCAGATGAGAGCCGAAGACGATGCGGTATTGGTCTATTCTACTGAATCTGGCCCATCGCGCCAGAATAAAAATAAACGGGACAAAAATTCGACGTCAGGGAAGCAGAAGCCCGCGCATCCCAATGACGGGGTGGTGCGCGTCGCCCGCGAAACCAAAGGCCGCAAAGGGAAGGGCGTTACGTTGGTGACGGGGCTGCGACACTGCCCGGATGAATTGAAGAAGATCGCTAAGCAACTCAAACAGATGTGCGGCAGCGGCGGCGCCGTGAAAGACGGCGTGATTGAAATCCAGGGCGACCACCGCGATAAGATTGCTGAAGAACTTACTAGACAGGGTCATACGGTTAAAAAGGTCGGCGGGTGAGCATAGTTTTGGCGGGTGGCGAGCCAAGGCCGAAGACCAGCCCTTGATGTAAGAGAATTGATACGGCTTGGGTGCATCTCTCTTCGCTTCGGTGCGGGCTTTTAGGCCCTTTTGCACAGGTGCTCACAGAGATGTCCCCCAAGCCTTGATTCACCCAGGGTAGGGTGGGCTCGTTCGACGAAGGCGAACAGCCCACCAAGCAATGTTTCAAATTATGAAAATGATTATTTGAAAATTTTATTTAAGGAGAAAGCAGATGAAAGTTTGGTGGTGTAACCAATCAGAATGGTGGGAAAAAGAACATAACGAATCCCTTGTATGCAGCGTACCAGATGAAGGTAATTCTACTTTTAGAAAGACAGTCGAAAGTGTGAAAAAAGGAGATGTAATTGTCCATTGTGCAAAAAAAAAGGTAATAGCATTTAGTCAAGCTATGGAAGATGGTAAATGGAGGGAAAATAAAATTGATGGAGAAGGTTGGTGTTTTAAAACTGAATATTTTGATTTAAAAAAAAATCCAATACAAAAAGATAAATTCGTCCACATTCTTGAACCCGGCAAATTTACTGGTTACCCAATTAACAAGAACTATGATATTAATCAAGGATATTTTTATCCTTTCGATGAAGAAGGTTTAAGTGTAATCCTTCAATATGTTGATGAGCCAAAACCGTTACCTAAATGGCTTGAGAACCTCAAATCGTTCAAAGTTAAATTAGATGAAGTTTCACAAGAACTTGAAGAAGAATTTGACCCAAAATCCTCTAAAGAAGCTAAAGAGAAGGTAGAAAGAAGTATTCGATTACGTCGTGGTCAACCAAAATTCCGAGGTCTGTTATTACGATATTATAATGGTCGTTGTGCAGTTACAGGCTGTAATTTTGAAGGTGCTTTGGAGGCTGCTCATATTACACCTTATAATGGCGATAGAACAAATAATCCACAAAATGGCATCCTTCTTAGAGCGGACATTCATACGCTTTGGGATTTAAATCTAATCGCTGTAGACCCGAAAACCTATAAAGTGATAATTCATAAAGCTCTAAAAAAGACTGAGTATGAAAAGTTGAATGGAGCATCATTGACCTTGCCTAAAACAAAGAAATATTGGCCTTCAAAAGAGGCGTTATTGTATCAATTGAAATGTTTGAAAGAAAATATCAACTATTAAATTGTGGGCTGCTTCGCGAGCCCACCCTACCTCTATGCTAGAAAGGTGTTAAACAAACGATCAAGGCTGCGGCCTCTTGCTGATGACGTCCAGCCCGCGAAACCAAGCGGTCACAGCGCTTCGCCGTTTGGGTATTGCGTATTCTGTTACTCACTGCGGGAGCGTTTCATGACCATACGCATAGGGGCGCTTTTTTTAGCCGCAACCGGTTCTTTTTTCATAGCGGTCTTGGATTGCGTCTTCCTGACCTGTTCTTCAATCTTCCGGTTCATCTCCTCGTTGCTGTCAAAGCGCTCCATGGCCTTGGTCATCATTTGATGTTGAACGTCAATTAATCGCTCCTGGCTTTTGACGACATCCAGTTTTTTCTTGCGCTCCTCTACGTTGTTCAGGGCAAGCGCTTTCTTTTTCATCAATGCGTTATAGTCAGGCGAGTTCGGGTCGAGCGTTTCTGAAGTGGCTTCAATTTCATCGAGAATCCCTTGCAACTCAGCCATGCAACTTTGAAATTCTTCCTCGAACAATTCTCCCATATATTTCACAATATCTTTATGCAGTTTCAGCATGATGCGCTGGCGCCGCAGGATATTGTGCTGTTGTGAGAAAAAGCGTTTGAAATCTAACTGGGTGGAGCCGCGCGCCCGTGCATATTTCCCGATGCTTCCCCGGGTGTTTTGCAGCAGCGCCTTCAAGTGTTTCGGGTCCGTCACTCCAAGTTTGATATAGATCAACAAGCGTAAGTAGCGTGGCAGTTCAACCAGGACGGGGTATTTCTCAAAGTGGCTTTTAATGATGCGTTCGTCATCGCGAAAGTCGTCTAATACTTTTTCAAAGGATTGCTGGCTTCTGTCGTGACGCTCTTTGAAGTCTGTGGTCTGGCTTGTGCCGTTATATCCTTCTTTTGCCAGTTTCGATAAAAAATAATTGGTGATTTCAATCAACAGCCGCCCTGACATTTCGTTGTATTGCACAACGTCATAGGCCTGATCGACAATGCTGGTGAAAAATGGAAATAGGGGATGAGAGTCATCAATCTTACTTAATTTACGGCGGACGGAATGGACCTCTTCCGGTGTGAAGATCAGGGTAATTTCCTGGAAGCGGAACTTACGGATATTTTCATCGTCGGTTTCAATGTTGAAGAAATTTCGTAATAAAGTCCTGACTGTAATGACGCCTTCGGTCTTTTCGACGCACAGCTGGCTTTGAATGTCCATCATGGAGGTGAAAATCGCCGCGACTTCTTTGGGGCTTTTGTCTTGCACCTCTTTGCCGAGATTGTCTAGAATGTCGTGAATTTCTTTGCGCTTTTCTTGTACCGCCTGGTCTCTTTCTTTTTCTTCCTGCTCGTTTACTTTCCCAAAATCTCGGTCTTTGGTGGTATCGAATACAATTTCTCGAATCGCCTCGTGTAGATTTCCGTTCTTTTTGGCGATTTCAAGCAACTCGCGCGAGCTGGCATTCAGATCAGGCTCTTCAGGCGAATTTTGATCTAGTTCTGTATTTTCGGTGTTGCGTTCTTCGTCCTGGTTCAATGTCCCGGCCCCCGTTTCACTAAACCTTATTATACTCTCACTGCGATAATAAAATACAGATAAAAGCACTCATTTTTTTCTTTTCGTATTGACAGGAAGAAGGCGGCGTTGGCATTGCGTGGAGACAATCAACTCTGACGCATCGTTGGTTGGAGCGGGATTCGCATCGAACGAAAAAAAAGGCCCCGGAATTTTCCGAAGCCTTTTGGTCTGTGCGAAACGAAAGTGCGTCCCCAAGGGGATTCGAACCCCTGCTGCCGGCGTGAAAGGCCGGTGTCCTAGGCCTCTAGACGATGGGGACGTGGACGTTGATTTCGTTTAAGTGAGGCGTTTTCTGCAACCTGAATATTAATGGCGCAAGCGCCCAATTTGTCAACCAGAATAAGCGAACTTTTTGCGATATTTTCACCCGATGTAACTCATGGATTGAGCGATTATCGGCGTAAATACTTCTGATAGGCCTCTACCGCCAGCACGTCGCAGCGTTCGTTCTCAGGATGCCCGGAATGCCCCTTAACGTGCTCCCACGTGACCTGGTGCGCCTGGCACAGTTCGTCGAGCCGCTTCCACAGTTCATCGTTCTTGACGGGTTCAAAGCCGCCGCGGGTTTTGCGGCGCCAGCCGTTGCGCTTCCAGTTTTTCATCCACTCAGTCACGCCTTTCATGACGTAGGTGCTGTCGGTCACCACGCGGACGCTGGTGGGCCGGGTGAGCGTCGCCAGCCCTTCGATGACGGCGGAGAGTTCCATGCGGTTATTGGTGGTGTCTTCAGCGCCGCCGGAGGCTTCTTTCTCTTTGCCTGTCTTGATGTGGCGCATGACGTACGCCCAGCCGCCGGGGCCGGGGTTGCCGCTGCAAGCGCCGTCGGTATACAGGAAGACTTCTTCGTTTGCTGGATTCATGGTGCTCCTTTAAATAAGAAAATCGCCCCTTGCGGGGCGATTTTCGCTTGTGGTTATCTAAGGCGTCTCTCTAATAAAAATCAACGCCGACGGTTTGGTCTGCATCCAACGCCCGTTTGACTTTCTCAAGCGACTCAACGAAGTGAGCGTGAGAGTATTTATCAATCGAAGCCGCCGTCACCGCTTTACGGAGTGCGCCTTCAATGTTGTTCAATGAGCGCCAAGCCAGCGTACGCGCGTCTTCAGGCATACTGAATGACGGCTGCAGCGCCAAGCCAATCATGCGTTTCAAGTGATGGCGTTGCAACATGCGCTGATAGGGCGAAAGAACCGGGTTTTGATCGCTATAACCGGATGTATTTGATGTGTCGATTTCAATGACTGTTTTCCATACGCCTTTTTCGACGGAATCGAACAGTTCAGGCAACGTGAACTTGACGGATTCTTCGTTCGCTTGTTGTTCGTTGTCGAGAATATTCGAGACGGTGAATGGCGAGAACAAGCCGAACAGGATCGAGTCATAGATATTGCCAACCACGTTTACAATACGATAGTCGCCCACGGTGTCATTGAATGAACCCCAATGATACCAATTGACGTTGTTCACCATTTGCAGCATCTCCGGCGTGATGCCGTCGACGAAATGGTCGGTGAAGATTTCGTTGACAATAAAGTCAAGCGCTTCGCGTTGCTTGGCGGTGGATACCGGTTCGAGCGGCATCTTGCCCTCGACTTCGCCGCCTTTTTTGACTTTGTTGATGTGGGTGCCGCCGATGTAATACATGGCATCCAGGCCGGAATAGAAGTACTTGCCCGCCATGCGTCCAATGGCTTGGCGCATTTCGGTGTAATCGTCGCCGTCTTTGATGAGCGACGACATCTTGGGAAGCAATTCTTTAGCGATTTCTGATTCCTGCTTGAACCAACCCAACGGATCGTTGCTTAGGTCGAACCGTAAAATGCGCGGATCAATAGAATCGGCGTCTTCGTCGGTTCCGAAGGCGGTCTCGTCGATTTCCGCTTTTTCTGCGATTGCCGCCAACATCTTTTCTTCGGATGCGTCAGTCGCGGATGAGACTAATTTGTAGCCGTATTCAATCGCGAGGTAATCATACGGGCCAATGGTCGGTTCTGTGTAGTCGCCTTGTTCGACGCCGGGAGGCGCAAAGTTGACCGGGATGTAATCCATCACGCTGGAAGAAAGGCCTTTGCTTGCCGTGATCGCGGTGTTTTGCAGTTCATCCAGGCCGAGCATGGTGCTGCCTTTGAAGTTGTGGCGCAGGCCAAGCGCGTGGCCCATTTCGTGAGCCGCCAGCGAAAAGAGGTATTGATAGACGTATTTCTCTTTTTCTTCAGGGCTGACTTCGCCGCCGTTGCGCGCTTCCATCACAAGCAAGCCTTCTTGGTATTCATCAGCGAGTTCATGCGCGTAGGTGCAGCCCGCGTGTAACGGATGCGCTTCTTGGGGGCGCGGCTGATTCAACCAACGCGGATCTTTCATACGCTCTTGTACTTTTTTCGCAATATCAGGCTCGTAATAGGGGCGGCTGCGTAAAATGGAACGGATCGATTCGCCTTCGATTAAGAACCCGCCGCTGAGGATTTCTCCGCTGCGTGGGTCAAAGGCCCATTGCGCCATGCCTGAATAGCCCATGCCCAACGACTCGTTCCAATGGACGACGTTAAAGCGCGAGTCGGAGGCGTCCCAGTCGGCGTCGTCGGGTTGCTGTTTGACGACGACGGCGTCTTTAAAGCCTGCTTTTTCGAATGCTTTGTTCCATTCCAAAATGCCGTCGCGGATCGGAGCGCGGTATTGGGTTGGGATGGTATTTTGCAGCCACATAACAATCGGTTTGACTGGAGGCGCCACTTCGAGTTCGGGGCTGGCTTTCTTCAGGTCCCAGCGGTTGATGCCGCGAACGAAGTAGTCGGTCTCGGAGTCGTTGGCGAGGTCGATCTGGGCTTGCAAGAAGTAGCCGATGCGATAGTCAGGCTTACGGGCTGCGTAAGTCGGTTTCGGCGCTAGCGGTTGGATATTGTAAACCACTTCAATTGGAACACTGCGCGGATCAGGCATAGACAAAGCGTCGCCGCCTCCGCCGGAACGGTATTGATATTTGGTGGTGATGACCATGTTTTCCGGTAAGGCTTTGGTTTCTTTGACGTAACTATTTTGGCGGTCGAGACCATAGCCGCCGGGCATTCCCCGGTTTACCTGGAAATAGTCTGCCAGCAGAATCTTGCTCATATCAATGAGATACGCGCTGTTTTCTGAGTTGGTCGCAGAGTAGGGCAGAGCAGCGACCAATGAATCAGGATACTGTTTATCTAAGATTTTGGCTTCGGTCGAGCCGTCTTTGGCGGCGTAGCGCAGGTTGCGTTCGTAGATTTCAATGACCTTATCGCGTTGAGTGAAATAGAGAATGTTGCCGCCATAAATATATGGATTGCCTAGAAATGTGCCTGGTTTCACCATGAAGCCTTCGCCCAGGCCTTTGCCGACTTTGGCTGTCATCAGAAAATCTCTGCCCAATTGGTCGGGGCGAATTTCCCAATGCGTGGTGAGGTCTTCTTTTGTATAAACGGTAAATAGGCCGACGACCTTGGTGGCGTCTTTAATTTCTTCTTTGAATTTATCGGGCTTATCAGGTTTTGGGGACGTTTGACCGCCAGGAAGCCCGTTTGCTTTCGGTTTTTGAGATTTTTGGGTATCAACCTTGGCGCCTTCGGTATGGTTCAGGGTTGCGTTGATTGTGCCGCCCGAAATCGTGACATTCGAATTGATAAAGTTAAATTGGATGCCGCCGTTATCAATTTCGATCTGGTCGACTTCATTTTCGATTGCATCGCCAGAAGAGGACGAGTCGCCTTCTTCTAACTCGACTTTCACTTCAACTTCGACGCTGCCGTCTTCCGCTTCAACGCTGGTGGCGGATTCAACCGGATCGGCTTCATCGCCTGCGAACACAACGGCTGGCGCTGCTCCCATCAACAGAATTCCAATACAAACAACAATCCAATACGGTTTTAGCATGGAAAAATCTCCTTTAATGACCCTGTGTTCGCGCTCACATCAATAACAATCACAATGATAATTTTAGAACCCCGATTATAGCTGGAAAGACAAAGTTTTGGCTAGTGGAACATTTGTTGTCGCCCCTATTTATAAATTCTGCTCTAAAAATGAATTGAATTGAATCGCCAGGCGTTTTTGCGGACTGATACGATAGGATTTGTCAGTGAGCGTCCATGCGTGACTGCTGTGCGCTGAGAATTCAGGGAAACATCATATCAGAGGTTGATTTCATTGAGTTGGAAGAGTCGTCTTTGTTGGCTGCTTCCCAGTTGGTATGGGGGGCGTGATTTTGAATCAACCAACCATATAGCACGGCTCCGTAGGATTGATATTTCATTCCGCGCTTTTGGTAGAACGGCCCCAGCGCTTTTTGCAGCCGGGGCAAGTGATAAAACGGGACGCCGGGGAAGTAGTGATGTTCCAAATGGTAATTTGAATTGAGATAGACGAAATCCCAAAACCAACTGCCCTTCATCAGGGTTGTCCACTGGGCGGGGTCGTCGGGATTGATGGAGTAATGCTGTCCGACGCGGTTGATGGTGAACGCTATTGGAAAGATGAAGAAATAGGGAACGGCGTAGACTTTGAAGAACGTCCAAAAGCCCGTGAAAAAAATCAACAGCGCCATGATGCTGAGGTGAGTCGCAATCGTCGTCTTCCGCTCGAAGGCGACTGTTTGTTGCAACTCCGGTTTGTAGCCGCTGCATTCCTTCGCGGCGGCGCGAAAGTAGATCGGAAACAGCGCGGGCGTCATGTATAAGAACTTCACCCAGCGTTTGACGTTGCGCGGGGTGAGGTGGGCGCGTTTGGGGTCGTCAGTCCAGGAGCCAAGTTCGTCGTGATGGTCGAGGTGCCAGGTGGTGAATTGCGTGCGCGAGATGCCGCTGGGCAGGGCGTACATCCAACCCAATACGCCGTTCCAGAAGGGGCGGCGCTTGGCAAAGATAGCGTTGTGAATCACTTCATGAAGCAAGGTCGTAAAATCAAAAATGATAAACCCAATGAGAACCGAGCCTGGCAGCCAAGCCCATACCGCGTCGAAACTCGCCGCCAGCCAGATTCCGAACGCGAGTAGTAGGAGCTGACGCGCCACGGTGAGAAAGTGGCGCCATGCTTTGGGGCGGTGCAGTTCAACGAGCAGTTCATGCGTCAAAGCCTCGCGCAGGTCCTTGCGCAAATCGCCGATATGTTTGTAGTAATAGCGGTTTTTCTTTCTTACGGTTGACATAGATGAATTGTACAACCCGGGAGAGTGATTCGCAGGGGAAAATGATAGTAAATTGATTTGTTTGCTGATCGACCGAAGGATTTGGTACGACTCTCTTCGCTTCAGTGCGGGTTTAGTGCCCTGTTTCACAGGCGCTCTCTGAGTCGTCCCAGATTCTTCTATCCTTCATCGTAATTTATCAAAGGCTGGCCATTGGGTTTACCCTTGAGAACAATTCCCCTGTAATCCCAGTAGGGTGGGATGAATAAAATGAATCCCACCAATGAATCAACAAAACGTTTCATTGGTGGGTTTCGCTTCGCTCAACTCCACCCTACTTGATACGTTGTTTATGAATCAAAATTCTGTTGGATGATATTCATTTTCAATCAACAAACTTCTTGTATTGGCACAACGTATTAAAACCCAAGCCGCACGACATCGCCGAAACTGGTCAGCCCGTTGGTGGCTTCATAAAGAGGATGCCCGAACTTGCCATTCTGAAACAGGCTGAACGCCCCGTCCGGCCCGGCGGCGATAATGACATACGCGTCTTTGTGATTTGACAGCGGGCCTTCCCAGCCTTCGATGCTTTTGAAGTATTGAGAGACGAGTTGTGGATGGTTTTTGACCGGGTCCTGGTGAAGTTCGCCGTGCGCCCAAGCCCACGTTTGACCGTCGCCATACTCGGATTGAAACGGGTCTGCCAATGCCGATGTGGAACTAATATACGAGATCGGCGTGGTCAGATATTTATTCTGCCAGGCAGGATGTCCGCTGACATGCGGGATAAATTCGTTTTGGTCGAGCCGGTAGAGCATGTTCATATCAGCGAACGTCCGCTGGGTGGCTTGCGTTTTTGCGATCTTGGCGCGGATTTGCGCGTTCAAAAAATTGGGAACGGCAATCGCCGCCAGAATGCCGATAATGGCGACCACAATTAACAGTTCGATGAGCGTGAATGCGTTGATGGTTATGGTTTTCTTTTTCATAAACATAATCTTTTCTCCGAACTGTTAGGTGAGTATTTGTCTCTAAAATTAATCTTCAATCAAGCAATCGGCTTCCATCTCGACCAGCCATTCGGGGCTGAGCAATTCTTTGACGACCACCATGGTTGAGGCCGGGCGAATTTCGCTGAAAAACTCGCCGTGGGCTTTGCCGGCTTCTTCCCACCGGGCGGCGTCGGTCAGGTACATGCGGGTGCGTACCACGTTTTCGAGTTTGCCGCCTGCGTCGGTGATGGCTTTTTCGATGATCTCGAGGCAGCGTTTTGCTTGGCCGTGCATATCGCCGGGCGCGGCGGTTGTTCCGTCGGCGGCGATGGGCGCTGTGCCGGACACGGCGATGGTGTTGCCAATGCGGACGGCGCGGGAAAAGCCGATGCTGCCTTCATAGGGTGAGCCGGATGAAACCAATTTGCGTGACATGCTGAATGGTCCTTTGCTTTCAAAAATAAAAAAACGCCCCTTTGTCCACGAGGCGTTTTCAAGATGAGTGATGAAAGTGTAACTGTTTATTGGATTCCACGCGAGGAGAGAATTACGTCTCCCCGGCTGGTGAGGCCGTTGCTGGTGTGATAATGCAGCCCGCGAAATTCGCGCACGTCGCGCCCGGACGGATCGGAATACCAGGCTTTGTCGGGGCCGATGCCGCCCAGCGCCCATTCGCCTTCACGCAGCCATTCGTTACCGTAGAGGCGAGCGGTATCTCTCTTGAAGACGGGAAAATCATGGTCTTCGCGTGAATTTTCGGGATCGTTATCGAGATAATAATAATAAGGGCTGCCAAATTCCGGCCCGGTTTGAAATGGGTCTGCTGGTATCGACGAAAGATAAGCGATCGGGCTGGTGAGCGGCGCCAAGACGGCGTCTTTGCCGCGCGCTTCAAAATCAGGGCCTGCGCCGACCATATTGAACACTTCTTCCAGACGGCGGTGTCCAAATTCGTCGTCATCATCCCACCAGTCGACGGGAAGCACTCCCTTATCGAGGCGAAGTTGTTCGATGCCCGTCGCGACCGACCGCATGTCTGCGTAGCCGCGCGCGATTTTGGCGCGAATTTGCGCATTCAAAAAATTGGGAACGGCAATGGCGGCAAGAATGCCGATGATCGCGACGACAATTAGCAATTCAATTAACGTAAACCCTTTACTCGACATGCGCTGCCTCCCTCGTAAGAGTTACACCGTATAGTATTGCAAATATAACGAATAGAATCAATTTATAGTTTAGCGGGTATGTGAAAAGATGTCATGACGGCTTCAACTCATCTCATGTTTTTGTAATTCGTTTATCTATAAGATTAGGCTAAAATGTATTTCATTTTAGAAAAAAACAAGGAAACCTTAACATGTCGGATATAAAAGAAAAAATGACTGAAGTGATCCGATCGCAACCAGACGATGCGACCTATGATGAAATCATGCGTGAGTTGGCTTTTGAGCGCATGGTGCAAAGGGGCTTGGAAGATTCACGAAATGACCGTGTCATTTCAAATGAAGAGATGGGAAGCCTATTGGGGTTAAATAACTAATATCTATTATCTATACATAACGAGAAAAGAGTGCCAAGGGCAAGGTGGAGTGAAACGACGCCAGCCCTTGAGAGAAAACCTTGATCCCCCCCGGCGCTTCGCGCCACCCCCCCTTAAAAAGAGAGGCAAAAATCCTGGGCTCAGAGCCTTAAGTCAATGATGAATGTGTTAAACTACGCTTCACGCCATTGCTGGCGCAAAAATTCGACCGACTTCGGGATTTCAACCAGCGGCTCTTTTTGGGGGAAACATTCAAGGCTGCAAAAATGGCGGTAGCCGATGTCCTTCAATCCACGAAATCCATCGCGGAAATCACGGTCGTCTTGCCCCGGTAGCAACCGATATTGCCCGCCGCCAAGGTGGACGTTGTATAAATATTTTCTCGCAGCGACAAAGGCCGCATAGTCGCACGGCTCTTCAAGCCCCATGTGATAAAAATCGCCCATCATGGCGACGCCAGGATGATTGATCTCTTTGCAAATGCGGGCGAAGTCGGCGAGCTGGCGAAAATAAAGCGCCTCGTTACGATTGAGGGGTTCCAGCAGAACGCGGGTCCCGCATTGGTGCGCATGTTCGCCAATGACAGGCAAGACGGCCATCAGTGCTTCACGCGCCGGGCCGTAATAGAGTTGCGTCTGTCCGTTGAACGCCGGAACGACGATTAAGCCTTTGGGCGAAAATTCCGCAGCGGCGTCAAAAATGGTTTTGATCGAATCCATCGTTTTGCGGCGGATCTCAGGGTCTTCATGCACCAACACGCCTTCATAGCCCGAGCAGACCGCGCCGACTTCCAAATTACGAAAGCGAAGCGCGGTTTTGATTTCCTGGACGCGGTTGGGGAGATTGGCGCCGTCGAGTTCAATGGCGGCGAATCCCCATTCTTCCAAGCGGTCGAGTTTTTCCGCAAAGGTTTCGCCCGGGATGACGAACTCGCGTGACGCGAGGCGCAGTTCCGCTGGTTGCGTCCGATTGATGACCGGGTGCGTTTCTGACGCGGAAGCGTTTTGCGTCAACGCGGCGCCTGCGGCGGCGCTGCTATGGGTGATAAAGCGGCGACGGTCCATAAAGCGTCCTTAGTCTTCTTGCAGCCAGCGGGCAACATCCAGCGCGTGATAGGTGAGAACCATATCCACGCCCGCGCGTTTGAAACTGTTCATGATTTCGAGCACGGCGCGCTTCTCGTCCAGCCAGCCTTTTTCAGCAGCGGCCTTAATCATTGAATACTCGCCGCTGACATTATACGCCGCCAACGGCAAATCGAGTGTATTTTTTAAGTCGCGGATGATATCCAGATAGGGAAGCCCCGGCTTCACCATTAGGATGTCCGCCCCCGCTTCAACGTCGATACGCGCCTGCCGCAACGCTTCGAGGCGGTTGGGCGGGTCCATCTGGTGCGAACGGCGGTCGCCGAACGAGGGCGCTGATTCAACCGCGTCGCGAAACGGCCCGTAAAACCCCGATGCGTATTTGACCGCATACGACATGATGGGCGTGTAGATATGCCCCGCAGCGTCGAGCGCTGCGCGTAACGCTGCGATGCGTCCGTCCATCATGTCTGAAGGCGCGATGACGTCGCTGCCGGCGTTGGCGTGCATGACCGCTTCTTTGCAGAGAACCTCGACGGTTTCATCGTTAAGGATGCTTTCGCCTTCCAGGACGCCGCAATGTCCGTGCGAAGTGTATTCACACATACACACGTCGGTCATCACCACCAGCGATGTGCAACTTTTTTTTATTGCTTCGATTGCCTTGGCGATGACGCCATGCGGATCATAAGAGGATGAGCCTTTGGCGTCCTTATGGTCGGGAAGCCCAAACAAAATGACCGCCGGGACGCCAGCCTCTTCCACCCGCTTGCAGGCGTCGCCGATCTTGCCGAGGCCGTATTGAAAACACCCCGGCATGGATTGAATCGGCGTTTCAGCATTTTCTTCGCATGTGACGAACATCGGGTAAATCAAATCGTCTACGGAGACATGGGTCTCGCGCACCATGTCGCGGATACGCGGGTTCATGCGCAAGCGCCGGGGACGATGGAGCATCGGTTTTTGCATCTTACGACCGCCATTTCAATGAAGTGGTTTTTCCATGGCTGGAGGTATCGCCGCCAATGGCGTTCAAGGTTAAATCAACGCCGTCCTGACGAAGTTCAGCCAACACCCAGCCAATGGGGTCCGTGTCTCTAAAATTGTAACCCAGCGCTGGAAGATTGATGAGATGAAGCCCGTCAACTTCTTCAAAGCGATAGACGTGTGAATGTCCATAGACGATTGCTTTGACTTTCGGTACAGATGCGACATGTTTCAGCAGCCAGTCAGAATCGAGCAGGCTGCCGTCGCTATCGTCAAGCGTGTGATGGACAAACAACACGACGGGCTTGTCATCAATGGATTCTAAGTATGTTTCGAGCCATGCCCGTTGGCCTTTGCCGAGCAACCCCGCGACTTTGTTAACGTAGAGCAGCGAGTCGAGCGTGACCAGCCGCGCCGTGGGCGTTTCGACCGACACGATGTGTTTGTTCGCGACCTCTTGCGCGTTTTGAATATGAGGTTGAAACGCTTTGGTGAAATTCGCGCGGTTGTCGTGGTTGCCTAGCGCCATGCAGACGGGCAGTTCATCGAGCATTGGTTTGGCGATTTGCTTGAGCATGGCGTAGTCGCCCTCAAAACCTTCCAACCGCGCCAGGTCGCCGGTTATCACGACGCCTTCCGGCTTGGCTTCGAGAACTTGCGGTACAGCGGCGGTCAGATTGTCTTGTGGATCAAAGCCGCGATAGCCGTCTGGTTTGTTTTGGGGAATATGCGTGTCAGACAACCACGCCCATTTCGATATTTCGCCGGCCGCTTTGGACGGCATGACGGAATAGGCTGCGGCGCCGCTGATGATGGTTTGCATAAATTGTCTGCGCGTTGGGGGATTACTTAACCAAGCCATTTCATTTCTCCTAATCAGTGATTACGTTTTCCAATTCGCCGATGCCTTCAATCGAAACGACCACTCTGTCGCCTGCAAATGCTGATAACGCCTTAGTGGTTCCCGAAAAAATAACGTCGCCCGGTTCTAACACGCAAACGCGGGACAAGTCGCTCACAATTTTCGCTGGCGGGAACAAAAGGTTCGATGTGTTATGTTCGTACGTCTGCGTTTTTCCGTCGGGTGAAAATACATTGAGCGTGCGCAGGCGGTTGTTCCAATCGACGCCCTGATGAATGTAGGGGCCGTAGGTTGCAAACTTATCGCCGATCTTTAAACCTGGCGGCAATAGGGTTTCTTCTTGATCTAACGGTTCGCCGTTGATTTTATGGAAAGACGTGACAGAGCCGACCATGTCGTTTCCGACGGAGTAACCGAAGATGGCTTTCTCGGCTTCCTCAAGGGAGGCGTCTTTAACGCGCTTGCCGATGATGATAACCAGTTCGGTCTCGACCAACACTTCATCCAACGACGCGGGCAACTTCACTTCGTCGCCGGGCGAGCCAGCGGACGACGGCGGCTTCAAAAACCAGCGGATGGTTTTGAAAGGTGTTTTGTCTACCCAGGCTTCGCGATAGCTGCCTGCGATGCCGAAGATTTTTTTTGGTTCGCTCGGGTGTAAGAATTTTGCGTCTTTTACATTCACCACGCGACCAGTCGGCGTTCCATTGGCCCAAGGCGCCGCAGTCAGTTGGTGGACCCAACCGCCTTCGACTTTGCCGTAGTGGACGCCATTAAATTCATAGCGGCAAAAGACGCCGTCGGCGAACGCAGCGTTACAAACGATGCATGTTAAAATTGCGGCAACTGTGAATACCAATCGTTTCATCCTATTGTCCCCATTATAAAATCAGATTGTCCGGCAGAACCGCCAGCCGGTTGTCTTCGCAATCAAAAAATTCGTTTCCCCGATCGGTGTGATTTCGGCGCGCCAGGTTTTCAATATAATACAACGTCGGCGCGGTGATGTGCATGTTGTTCAAAAACGGCTGCGTATATTTCACTGCGCCGTATTGTACTCCATCCACATGAATGGGAAACAGTTTGCCGTCGACTTTTCGCCATTGCCCATTGTGGTTGTTCCAGTCGACGCCTTCGGTGAGAAAGCCGTGCGTTCCGTAATGATGCAACGCTGCCGTACGCAGAATGGTAAGGCCTTTGAGTTCATAAGAACGTAGGCGGGTCGAATGCGCCGCTTCGAGGTAGGCCAATGCCGCTTCGGCGTTCTCCCACAGGTAGGCGGTGTCCCACGAGTCTTCCATGTAGAGCAGCCCTTTAGTGATAACGCCGTTGCGGTCGTCTTTCATCTCGAATCGTTCAAGGCCATGCAGGCAATTTGAAAGCGCCCAATCGAATATGGAAGAATCGCGCAGTAAGGATGCAACGCGAACCAAGCAGCGAAACGCAACGCTGTAGGCGACGTTTTCGTGGTCGTCATAGGTGTCATGGTTGATGCTGCCGAATGCGCCGCTGTTGTCGCGGAACGCGTTGGCCGCCCGTTCGATTTCCTGTCGGCAATCGCGGTAGCCCCGACGGGTCAGTTCGGTCCAGAGCCAGACCAGGTAAATCC
This sequence comes from Candidatus Hinthialibacter antarcticus, assembly GCA_030765645.1. Lineage (NCBI taxonomy): Bacteria > Candidatus Hinthialibacterota > Candidatus Hinthialibacteria > Candidatus Hinthialibacterales > Candidatus Hinthialibacteraceae > Candidatus Hinthialibacter > Candidatus Hinthialibacter antarcticus. Next base: position 124,739 of record JAVCCE010000076.1, read on the forward strand.
CGTCGCCGCTGTTGTGATATTGACGGTCGGGGTCGCCCCATACATTCAACGGATGCGGCGTCCCGTCGGGTTTGCAGCGCCGTGGATACCAACCGTTGTCGAGAATGGTTTTGGTTTTCCAAAGCCAATCCGCTGTTTTGACGGCGGTCTCGCGCAGCCGCGTCTGCAAGGGCGCTTGTACTTCATCCGACGCCCATAATAATTGCAGGCAGATATGCGCCAGCGAGCCGGGGCAATACCAGGAATCATAATCCGGCGAGTGCATGTAATTGAGGTAGTGGGTATCGCTGGCGACGTCGCGGTAAGGCAACACCCGTCCGTCGTCTTGAAAGAAACCGCCTTCGAGCGCATGGTGCAAAACCGATTCGCCGATGGTGCGCAGGCGTTTTTCGTTCATCACGCGGGAGAACCATAGCAACTGGTGTGCGCCGCCGACTGCGTTCGCCGCCCAGCCCACGCCTTCTAACTCGCCGAATTCATGCCAGCGGGCGGGGTCGCCATTTGGATCAACGAAGGTTGATTTTGCGCACAGGTTGCCGCGATAGGCGATCAGACAGCGGCGGGTGGTGAAACGTAATGAATCGTTCACACTATCAACGATGCTATAGTCGGATGCCGGGCGATAAAATACGTCACCGTTCATTCTGCGTCCCCAAAATAAATCAAATGCTCTAAAATTGTGTTGAACAAATCTCAAACTGTATTATGGTTTGCATCTTACTACTGATCGAACGTCAGCGAAATAGTCAGATCATTGCTTTTCACTTTGGACGATATGTGTTAAAATTTGAGATATGCCGGATTGGATTATTGGGGAGAAATGAGACGTAATACGTATGAATGAATCGGCAATGACCAACCATAAAGACAGCGAAGCCGTTTTTCCGGCTACCGTCGAAGCGTTGCCGAATATTTGCCGCCAGGTTTGCGACGCCGCCAAAGCATTCGGCATGGTTGACGGCAACTTATGGAAGCTCGAAACCGCCGTTGACGAAGCCTGCACCAACATCGCTTGTTATGGATACAAAGGAAAAAGCGATGGACAAATTTGGATCCGCTGGCGAAAAGAAGGCGACGCTTTCGTCGTCGTCATCAAAGATGATGGACAACCCTTCGATCAATCCAAACCCACCAACCCGAATTTGTCAAACGATATATGCAAGCGCACTGTTGGCGGATTGGGGCGTTTTATCATGCACAAGTTTTTAGATGAAATGAACTACAAACGCGAAGCGGATTTTAATTATCTTACCATGGTCAAAAAATTAGACGGTCAAGATGTTTCCTGACCGCCTAGCTGCTTGATGTATTTTTCGTCCTACTTAGTCGTTCTCGCTAAACACATCCGTCAATTGTTCGTGGTCCCACAAGAATTTTGAATCTTGAAATGTTTCGAGCGTAATGTCATCAACCGCTAAAATGGCGCCGTCGAGAATCACGCCGGGAATGGCGCCTTCCACGTTGCGGTTCTGCAGGATGATGGTGGGTTCGATGTCTCCCTGCTGACGGAAGATGCCGGTCGCGGTCACTTCATGCCACGAATCTTCCGGCAGGCGGTCATTCGAGATAAACGTGACTGCGAGTTGGTTGAAGTTTTGCAATCCAAGCGCAAAGAAGCCGCCGCCGTCTACCAACTTTTTAACGTGTACGCGCGTGGTCAACTCTTTTGGATAAAAATCATCTTCTAATGGATTGGGCCCGATTTCAACTTGCAACGCTGAAGTGGGTTCGTCCAGAGAAAGAACTAGCGATTGGTTCAACCCGCCGGGATAAATGGTGCGATTGGCTTCATTGGTCAAAAAGGCCGAACTACCAAACGAAGCGGCGTCGTTGACCGACACCAAAACGCCTAGCCCGCGCAGAATGGTTTCAAATGCGCCGTCAAATTGAACGGGCAAACGAGTGTCGTTGAGCGCGAGGTCGATGTCGCGCCGGGCAGGGTAGACCCGGACGTTATCGACATAAATTTCCGCGCGGCCGGAGGCTTGCGTCCCCGTGATTTGCAGCAAGGCGCGAACAGACGGCCCGATCACATTGTATGACGTGCTCAAAAATTGATAGACGCTGTCGCCTATGATTTCTTGCCGCGTAACAGAGGTCAGCGAAAGGTTGGAACTGTTCTCCGCCAGGGCCAACATTACCGTCGGCATGTCGTTATTATTTAAATCCAATTTTTCAACTGCGAACCACATCGAAATCGTCGCCTGCCCGGGAGGCAGAAAAATCGGCTCCGATAAGAGGGTGCTGGTTTCGCCGGGATCAATAATGTAGTTGACGCCCCAGCCGTCGGTAATCTCGGTTGCGGGTTCCGGTGGAATGGGGCCGAGAAACACATCGCCCGCCGTTGCGTCCGGCGCGGTATCCACCCAAGTGGTTTGCTCTAAATGATTCGCTGAGAAATTGTAATTTCGTACGGCATTGCCGTCGCCGGGCGGGACGCTAGAGGCGGTTTGTACAATCACACCGTCAAAATCGTTGGGATTGCTTTTACGCTTGCCTAAAAATGTGACGGTTAGCGGTTGCGTCACCTGCTCGCCGGGAAACTCCGGGAACAAAAACAATTCGCCGTGCGCTGCATGGGCCGCTTCCAGCCCTTGGTCATGGGTGAAGGTTGCGTCAAATGGAACATCAGCGATATTAACGCCCGCTGGTTCTGTCATAAACAAGAGCGACAAGGGCGAGATGTAGGCATAGTCTTGCATCAAGGGCGCATTGGGCAAGATGAAATTTTGCAGCCGGAAGGTCGAGGTCTTGACCCGTATGGATTGCTCTACTTGAAACAGGCCGTCTGATGCGCCGACTTGAAAGATTTTTTCTCTTGGAACCAGTCCGCTTTCGACGGACAGTTTGTTGTCGGAGCCTCTTAACAAACGCGGCAGTTCAGAGTCGGGGGCCGTCACTGACCAGATGATGTCTTCGGTCGGCGTATCCTGGTCATAAATAAAGTCATCCAAGTCAATGACGTTGCTTGCGGTTTCTTCTGTTAAAACGCGTATATCCGGCAAGTCAGCCATGACTGGCGATGTGAAAACAACAACATAGAGCGCAAAACTTGAGAACCCTGCGCCTTTTGAATCAATCAACCGCGCACTGACCGTGTGCCGCCCTTCGGTAAATAGCGCACTGATATCTTGTGCGGCTTTGGGCGTACTCACGTCTGCAAAGGTGATGGTTGTGCTTTCAATTGTCCCGCTTGGCTGCGTGACGGAAATTCCAATGGTGTCTCGCGTCAGGATCGTGCCGGTTCCATCCGGGCTGGATGAGAGCATGATTTTTGACTTGCCCGTGGATGGGTCGAATGGGACATTAACCGATGTCTGGTTCGTGAAGAATTCATAATTCGCGTTTGGTGAAATCCCGCTGGCGATATCGGGCGCTAACTGTCCTTCAGGGAAAGGCGTCGGCGTGGCTGTCGGCGTAAAGGTTGGTATGCGCGTCACGGTTGGCGTCGGCGTACGGTCGCGCGGCGTCCGTGTGGGGAACACTGTCGCCGGGACGGTTGGCGTTGGCGTCGGGACCGGCGTGAACAACGGCGTCGGCGTCGGCAGAATATCGTCGAGCGGGTTCTTGACGCTGCGAATGCGGTTATTCGATGAATCGGTGATGTATAGCGTGCCGTCGTCGCTGACGTCGATGCCGACCGGGCCATTCAACAAGGCGATAATCGCTTCTTCTCCATCGCCTGCAAATCCCGCTTGGCCTGTTCCCGCGATTCGTTCCACGAACCCGGTAAACAAATTGCGCCGTCTTACGGTTTGGTCGTCGGATGAGAAATACAAAAATAAATCATTGAGCAGGGCAATACTGCGCGGCCCGAAAAAGGCCGGGTCAATTTCGTTTGAGTAGGCAGTAAAGATGACGCCGTTGCGAATCACGCGGATGCGGTTTCCCAGGCGTTCTGCAATATAGATATCGCCTGACGGATGCACCGCCACGTCGACCGGGCCGTTTAATTGCGCGAGTGTGGCCGAACCACCGTCGCCGCTGCTGCCTTGCAAGCCGGTCCCGGCAAGCGTAACCACGATGCCGTCCGGGCGAATTTTGCGTACTTTGTGATTGAGGATATCGGCAACGATAACGCCGCCGTCGAGGTCGACGGCAAGGCCGCCCAGGATGCGGAACTGCGCTTCACGCGCCGGGCCGTCGTCGCCGCTATTGCCTACGGTTGAACCTGCATACAGATCAATCACGCCGTCAGCGTTCACGACGCGAATTTGATGTGCGGTAGAAATATAAGCGAAACCATTGTCGTCAACCGCAATGCCGCGTGGAAACGTAACCGAAGCGTCAACAGCAAATTGCAGGTTGCCCGTTGCGGCGTTGATACCGTTGCCAGCGAACGCGCTGATTAGCCCTGTTTCGGGGTCATAGCGGCGTACGCGATGGTTATTGAGGTCAGCAATCAGCAAACTGCCGTCAGGATGGAGGGCTACATCTTGAGGGAAACTTAATCGGGCAAGATTTGCCGGGATGTTATCGCCGTTATAGCCCGTTTGCCCAGTGCCGATGATGGTGTCGAGGGTCGCGTCTTCAATCTGAGCGACCGCAGCAATCCCCAGCAGAGATTGGGCTTCAAACATGGGCGCGGACAACGCGCTGTTTGATGCGATAACAATAGAAAATACAAATAGATAGAAGCCTGTGAGGCTCTGTGTAAATCTGCCGTCCTGGTTCACGAAGGCCCTCGCAAAATGAGATTTCATCATAATCGTTATCGACAGGAAACGCTATAAGTCGAGTCCTAATCACATATTTATAGTGCAAAACTGAGGCCAATCCGCCTCATCTAGGCTATTTTAGTTACATTTACTGTAATTTTCCAATAAAAAATGCGGAGGAGGTTTCTCATAATTTAAAGTAGGGGCGCAGCACGCTGCGCCCAATGTCGATTCATTTGGGCGGATTCGCAAATGAAAGCCCTTTTTATTTAGTGGACGTAGATTTCAGGTGCTGAAGAAGGTGAGGCTGCGGTTATATAAAATGAGGCTGCGGTTATATAAAATAAGGTTCATCCGGTAAGTGAGTACTTACATTGATGGATGGGCATAATTTTTATTCAGAAACAGGCTCCGGTATTTCAAAAAATGACAACCCAATCAGGCATGGGTGAAACTCTGGGAGCGCCTGTGCATAAGGGCTTGAAAGCCCGCACTGAAGCAAGCAGAGTTGTACCCATGCCTGATACA
>JAVCCE010000077.1 GCA_030765645.1 Candidatus Hinthialibacter antarcticus
CGAAGGAACCAACAACAAAATCAAAACCATGAAACGCCAAGCCTATGGATTTCGAGATCAAGAATTCTTTAAACTCAAAATCATGGCCATCCATCAATGTAGGTACTCATTTACCGGATGAACCATATTTATTTTCATTCCAATTTTACCCTTACCACCCCTGACACCCTTGACTCCATACTGAAAACATTAGACTTACAGCGTCAGAGGTCGGTCTACAAAAACAACCAACCCCCGACACCCCTGACACTTAGATACCATCCCAAAAAATATCATTTTCATATTTTTCGTCATCAATGGATTCATCTTCATCATCGGTAAACAAAATAATTGGTTTTGCATCATCGTCTATTGGTGACCACTGAATTGTTGATCCAATGTATTGTTCAAACGACTGACGACACACGCTCAAATCTGGAAAGACATAATAAACGACTCGCTGTTTTTGATTGCCAAATCCATCCGTGTTGTAAACTGTCTTTCTGGTATCTCTTACCGCTGGAATGATCTTACTGATTTCTTTGGCAAATTGACCTTCCCAATTCCTGCGACGAACTCCAGCAATAGACGATGCTTCACAGTACGCTTGGTACAGATCGTGTTTTGCAATCTCGTTGTTCCATCCATCATGCGTATCCAGCCACTGTCCTTCCATCAAACGATCATAGACAAATCGATCTACTGCTTCCAAAGATTGAATTTTCTGTTCCAGTAATGCGTCCGTTTTTGGTATGGATCGAAGATTGAAGTTGGAGATGTCGTACGTTAATAGAAAATGCAAAAATGCTTCACTACCGCCATCATCGAGTTCCATTTTCAATTCTGCAAAATATCCGTTGTCTTGCTTTCGCTCTTCGCTTACTTGCAGCACAACAAACCGTCGATCATCAATGTTCGCTGGAACCACCCAGTCCTCATTTGACGCCATAATAATTCGCAATCGATTCGGCGTTGTAAATACATCGCGACCTTTTGGTTCAATCGCAATTTCTGGTTCAGTTATGAGCGCTTTAAGAGTATTTTCACCCTGCTTATCACCAGCCCAAAATGCTTCATCGGCAAACAGTACCAGTGTGTTGGCTAAATGGCTGTTAAAATTTCCGACTAAGTGCTTACTCTGCGATACCTGTTTATAGTGGACTCCAAACAATGATCCAAACGCATTAACGAAGAACCCTTTACCTGTACCTTGTCCACCCTGAAGAACCAATGCCGTTTCTGGTCGTTGCGCTGGATACTGTACTGCATGAGCCATCCAAGCAAGCACATACTGATAGAGTTCATCATTGCGATTACAGATGATATTGCGAATATGATTCAGATATTTTTCGCAAGTACCTTCAACAGGTTCAACTGCGAACCCTTTCCACAAATTATAGTGACATGGATTTGAATTCTCTGGATCAAACACCACTTTGTCATACGTACGTCTATCTCGATGTTCAAACCAGTATTTTGCCAGTGATACGGTTTTCGTTTTTTTTGCTGGCTTGATCTTTATCTTCTTATTTGCTTGATGGTCAATTAAATCTTGCTTACGAAGAAATTCTGGAACCATTGCAATCGACTTTCCGTCTTTCACTTCACGAATGATAACGCATCGTGAACCATAGAATGAAACCGCGTATTCTTCGTTGTATTTTTCGATTAAATCGTTTATTTCAGACTCAGTTAATACTTTATTTGATTTTGGCTGTAATTGGTTTAATGCTTCTTCGCTGCTGATTTCTTCAATGCTTGAATTATTTATGAGAGCGTCATCAATACCCTTATTTTTTTCTGGCATAATTTATTTACCATTTTTCTACGCGTATTGCGTAGCCTCTATTTTTCAATTCCGTTAACAGTTCATATAAACATCTTCCTACGTTTTTATTTGTGAAAGCGTCTTGATCGAACGCGACTTTCACGTTAGTAATCTTCATCGCTTTTAGTGTGGAAAATACCATTCGCCAATTGCTAACTCCTGGTACCGATATTGTTAATAAGCCAGATAACGCAGTAGCAATATCCGCTTTGAGTTCACCTTCAGTAATCCGTATTTCATTTCCAATTGGTTGATCAAAAAGTGGAATATGAATGTGACTACCGGATGATGCTCCACCATGATAACTGCTGGAGAGATAGCGGTATTTGCCGTAACCATCATCGTTATTAACGCGGACTTTTAATGCAATGATTCGCTGTTGCATATCTCGAACCGGAATCAACAAACCGGACGAACCAGCGATAGTCCAATAGGGTGAATAGTTACCATCTTTAATGAAAAACCCTGGTGTGGTTAGCAATTGGTCGTCGGCGAAATGGGTGGCGACCTGCTTGGCGATCTTCCAGCGATCTGAGTCTGGAAGAGTGCGATATTGGCGTTTTTGTATTTCATGTTCTGATAAACCTCTTTTGAGTAAATTTTCATGGTGCTCTGGTGATAGTTCCAGATAATGCAGCAAACTGCCATAAACGGCGTTTAACGTATCTTCATCGGCGCGTTGAATTGGTTTGATTGAAGTTGCTACTGGTTGTGGAATGGAATTGTTCTGTGGATGCAGCCAATATAATGACCCGTTGGCGTCAGTTTTCGCTATGGCGTTGATTCCGCCGCTTCTTCGGCATAAAACCATATTGCCGTCACTGGTCGTAGCGCACCACGAATCATGACCACAAATGGGACATGGATTTCTTCTGGAAGCGGGTATGTAGTTCATTGCATGTATTACGCGGTTTTTAGAATTTATCCGCAAATGGATCAGAAATGGCGGCAAATTCGTCTGCTGGTACATCGTCGATGTCCGTAAAGACAACTTCGTATTCATTTTCATTAAGCCAATAGTCGTAATCTTTATTGGTTTCCAGCTCGCGTGGATCAATCTTTTCCAGAGCATCAGTAAGCAAGTCACTGATGACCGAGCTGAAATTGGATCCCCGTTTTCCAGCGATAGATTCAATCGCTTGATAATCGGCTTCATTCATTTCGATTTCGAGTTTAAACTTTTGATTCATAAAACTATCTCCTTCGCGCATAGTTGCGCAGGTTTTTTAATTTATTGGCAGAAAATAAAATGAAGACAAATATGTTTTTTTAATATATTGTTATTTTTATACTTATGATGTAATATTATGTATTATGTGTAATGATACCGAAATAAAAGAAATCAGAATTTTCATCGATTTGATGACAGAATTGAACAAGGAGAATGACCCACTTACAATACAAACAGTGGTGGTCATGAAACTGGGTTTTTATACTGGTTTGAAGTTCAAGACGCTTGTTGGACTAAAGCCGTCTGACATAACGTTCAATCCTCGAAAAACGCCAATATTAATCGCTGGTTATGAAGTTGGAGCCGCTAAGAAAGCATTAAAGAAGTATCTCGCATGGTTGAGTTCAAACTCGCCTAATAGCACTCTTCTATTTCCTTCTCTGACGTATGAGAAGATAATTCAGCGTCAATTAAAAAAACATAAATATGATTACAAAGGAATCCAGATTCTTGGTAGAAAGCACTTCTACTATTCCCAAAGCAGAATAAATCTTTCAGAAGAAACTCTGTTTAACATGATCGCTGATCATTTTCAAATATCATTTGATTGGGCGTGTAGAACTCGGTTTCAACCACTTTCAATTACTAAATATAAACCACGAGAATCTCTGCTGGAGCAAGCAAAAGATGAAATCCGATGGACAAGAGAATGGTCTACGAAGCGTGAGCAGTATATAAAAAAATTGAAATCAATATACCGAAGAATGAAAAAAACTGATGACCGACAAGAAGTTGAAAGATTGGCTACTGCTGCTGGAATTGTGTTGTAAAAAATTCACTACCTGCTAAATACGAAAGAGCGCCGGAAAATGGCTCCGACGCTCTCTGACTTAACTTAACGATCTTATCTGTTATTGTATTATTCTACAGTATCGCCGAAATCAATCGTTCTAATTTCTGGTGTATGTGAATTTTTTTCAATAAACTCTTTAATTTTAACTGGGTCGAATCGAAGTCGACCGCCAATTTTTGTGTAAGGTATTTTTTCTTGATACCGCATATCGTAAACTGCTTTTGGATCGACCTTTAGAATCTTTGCTACTTCATCAACATCTAATAAATGCGACAATTCAACGACGGTTTTTTTCATGTTCTATAAGTTCCTTATTTAACCTTAGTTACCTCCTCTGATAGAATATTTTTTTTGGGGTGTTATAGAATCTTGTAACGCGACTTTTTAGGGGACCCGGATTTCCTACTTTAAGGTCTTTTTACCTCCAATCTGGTATATTATACCTCGTTCAATAAAAAATGGCGCAAAAAGTTGCATTTTTCTTAAAATTCCAAGCAATCAACAGCATTTTTTAAATGACCTGGAGCCAAATGGCTGTACAGTTTCGTCGTTTCCGTATTGCTGTGACCAAGCAGTTGAGCGACTGTATAGAGCGGAATCCCTTTCATCACCAAATTAGACGCAAACGTGTGTCTCAGCGTGTGTGCGGTCACTTTATCTTCCCCCGTCGTAGGTAGTCCCGATTGCTCAATTAATCGCTTAAAGCGCTTCTTTAAAGCGTCATAACTCAGATTCAGAACCATCTCGCTGGATGGATTGCTCTGCTGATAAGATTGCAGAAAATCATGCAGAGGTTGGTTCATGGGAATATCTCTTCTTTTCCGCGTCTTGGTTGTCCACCCTTCTCGCGGTGCAACAGTTATCAATTTGCTTGTGAAATCAATGTCTCTCCAGCGCAAAGCAACAATCTCTCCCGCTCTCATCCCAGTATTCAAAGCGATAGTCACAAAACAATGAATTTCACCAGACTGGTTTTGAGCGGTTGTAATCAATTGCTGGATTTCTTGTTGATTTAAAAAACGAAGTCGGCCTTCTGTCTCTGGCAGTTTGGCGACTTTAGGTATGGAGGAAGCCGGCAATATTTTCCAATCAACCGCCTTATTTAACATCACGAGTAAGACATGGTGAGTGTCTATGTTAACGGTTCTTGCTGATACATCTTTGAGACGTTCTCGTTGGTATTCTTCAATTTTCATTCCGGTGATTCGCTTGATGTCAGTATCTTTTCCAAAAAAGGGAATAATCTTGTTTTCCAGGATAAGCCGCTTGTTGTAAACCCACCGTTCCGCTTGAGTGGATGAAACGAATTCCAGATATTTTTCTTTCAGTGTTTCAAGTGTGATTTTCTTGCGCTTGGTGGGTAGCTGGTTCGCGTCTAGAGATAATTCAACGCGAAATCGCGAAAGTACATCTTGAGCGATCTTCTTCTTATCTGTCTTGGTTGAAAACCGTCTTCGTTTTCCGGCTGCATCGAAATAATCAACGTACCAAATTCTTCCACGTTTTACTAAACTTGCCATGAATTGCATCTCCTGATTTGCTTGTATTGATTACAGTGTACATGGAGATGAAATAAGTGTGTACACAATTTTGTACACAAAAAAATCACGAAACAGCCAGAAACGGTAAGTACAGGAGAGAATCTGAAAAGTGGTAAAAGTGTCGTAAATAGTTGGAAATTAAGAACTTTTAAGTAAGCGGGAGACGGGGTTCGAACCCGCGACCCTCAGCTTGGGAAGCTGATGCTCTACCAACTGAGCTACTCCCGCAAAGAGTACGGTTTGCTGCTTATCATTATTCGCCGTCGCCTTCCGCTGTCAAGCGATTGCTAAAACAATAATTCACGCGCCGCTCTCGCTTACAACCAGCAATTCGTTTCTCCGCAGTATTACGATATGATACAGTATGAACGTAACATCAACCGTGATCGCGAATTTAGATGCGCAAGTTCATTCACTGGTTGGAGGAACCATGCCAAAAACAGTATTAATTGTCGAAGACCACCAAGACAGCCGCGAACTGCTGGCGGATGCGTTGGAGTTTTCAGGCTACGCCGTGTTGCAAGCGAGCGACGGAGAAGAAGGCGAACGCATCGCGATTGAAAATGCGCCGGACGTGATTTTGCTTGATATTTCGTTACCGAAAAAATCGGGCTGGGACGTCGTTGAAGCGTTGCGTCTCTGCGACGCCACCAAAGAGACGCCCATCATCGCGCTCACCGCCCACGCCCGCGCCCAAGACGAGAGCAAGGCTATGCAGGTGGGCTGCAACCACTATTTGCCCAAACCCGTTAAACCCAAGCAAGTGCTGCAAACCATCCAGGCGCTCTTGGGAGAAGACGCCTAGCCGAAAAGCGACGCCTTATGCAACTCAAGCGGACTCATTCTACGTCTCAATCTGTCGCATCGTCCGCTTCGTCGCCTATCCAGACGCCGCGGTTGAAGGACGGGTCTGGTTCCGGTTCGGACAAACCGCGTACGCTGCAAGAAAAAAAAGCCGCGCTTAGAAAATATTTGGCTTCATTGGAGCCGGAAAAACGCAAGAAAGTCATCGCTGCGCTGGCGAAAAAACAAAAAGAAAAGCGTTCGCAAAAGCCAAAGCCCGACGCGGACGAAGCGCCCTCCACAACAAGCGATCCACTTGAGGATGCGCCAAGCGCCCCAACGCCGCCGCCGGGGCCTTCTCGAGCGAGGCCTGCCCGGTCGTCGCGTACGCCTTCCACCAAAATTCTGTCCAAGGTGCAGTATCGAAAAGCCAGTGGGATCATGCTCAAACGCCGTGTGATTCAGATTATGTGTTTGTTTTTCTTTCTTGCGCTTGGGGCCGGTTGGGTCGCTTTTATTGGTTACGACCAGTCGAGCGTCATGATTATTATGGATGCGTCAGCCAAAGGTCTCGGTGCGCTTGAGGACGATAAGTTTGATGAAGCGGCGTCCCACTTTCAAATTGTGTTAGACGTTTTTACTGAATACAACAAAACCAAAAACGCTTGGTGGCGTCGGCCTGATGTGCAGTTAGTTCCCCAACTGTTACGCGTTGCCATCGGTTGGCGCGTATTGGGCAAGACTGGCAACGCGGTCGAACTCTTTCATCAGACGGCCCTCTATTTGCCTGAGGGTTTGGAGTCGTGGCAGGGAGATGAGTTCAAAAAACAGTTCGAGGAACTTTTGAATCCTGATTATTGGTCGGAGCCTGACGCGGCGGAACTCTACACGCTTTTGGTCGCCGCCGATCCTGCGTCCTGGGGAGAAGCAGGCAATTATCTGGTCGAAAATACCGAACGGGTTGGGTTTTGGTTGGCTCCATTGTGGAGGCGTTATCAAGATGCGGAGATTATTGTCTATGGCAATCCGCGCAGCGTCAGCGACGGCAAAGACGGCGAGTTTGTCGTGGATGCGGAGATCATCTACAAGGCGGACCGCGAGCCCGGTTTGTTTTATTTTCAACCTGTGGAGGAAATGACTCCGATCGAACGCAAACGTCTCGACTGGTATCTTGCCTCAGAAGAAAAATGTATTTTATTTGGGACAATGGATGGTGACAAAGGCCGCTTGAATAGCATCGAAGGCGTTGTGATTAGCCGTCCCTCCACAGTCGATGAATTTAACGGAATTGTTGTATATTCAAACTAACTTGCGTTGGCGTTATTTGCATGAATGCTTCACTCCCTACCCAAAATTGGTTGCAAGATTCATACGCCCGCTTTCTGTCATCGGTGTGGTTTCCGTTGGCGTTTACGTTGTTTGTCTTTCTGTTCAAAGCGCCGTATATGGACCTGCCCGTCTATGACGACGGGGCGACATTTTATAACGGCTGGCGGATTCTCAACGGTGATTTTGGCGCGTTGAATTTTCAGTGGTCGCCGTTGTTGACGTTTCTCTGCGCGGCCATCCAGGTCGTTTTGCCGGAGCATCCCATCGAAGGATTTTTTCTGTTTCATGCGCTTGGGCATGTGTTCATCGCGCTCGGCGGATACGCCATGCTGCGCGTCTTGGACGTTGAGGAGCGCTATGCGGCGCCGCTGGCCGCGGCCTGGTGCGGATTTATTCACGCGATGGGCGTGATGATGGAGTTCCCGACGCTGCACTTATATCACACCGGCGTTCCTCTATTGGTCGGCGCTTATTTTCTTCAGAAAAAACCCGTGTCGCTTATGACGGGGCTGGGGTTATCGGCTCTGTTGTTTTTGTTGCGCAACGAGGCCGTGTTGGTGATGTTGATCTTGCTGGCGGCGGGCGCAATGCGGCGGCGCAGCATCGAGGCGCCGTTATGGAAACGAAACGTCGCGGCGTCATTGGTCGTTTGGATTGCGCTGGGGGCGTCGCTGTGGGCGATGAACCAAGATGCGCGCAACTGGCAGGCGGAGCGAATGCAGCAGGCGTTCCGGCAGAAGTTTTATGTGTATGCGCTTTCGACGGTGCAATTTGACGCGGTGTATCCAATGACGTATGAGGCCGAGTTTCGCGTGTTAGAAAACGCGTTCGGCGATGGCGCCGACGAATTGAGCGTACCGCAGTTGTTGCTTAGAAACCCCGGCGCTTTTTTGGGCTTCATGGGCATGAATGTTCAAATGGTTCTCAATGGCGAACTGGGCTACGACGACCATCACTGGTTGATTTCCTATTACATTTCGGTGCTATTTGTGTTGGGGTGTTTGGCGCTGGGGGCTGCCGCCGTCCGCCGCAGGCAATGGTGGATCGCTCTTTTATTGTTCACCGTTTTGTTGAAAGTCCCCTTATTATTGATTACGGTTCCGCGCGTACGGTATTTTGGCGACGCGCTGTTCATCGCGCTGTTTGCCGCCTGGCCGTTATTGAATGCGCGGCGCGGGGCGCGGTGGAGCGACGGCGTCGCCAGCGGATTGGTTTGCCTCGCGGCTTATTCATTTTTCTTTTTGCCCGCAATCAAGCCGCTGGGCGTTCGTCCCAATATGGATCGTGCGTTGTTTGTGCGATACGCCGACCCGTTTCTCGATTTTGAGAATAAAAGCATTGCCGAAAATTACCCGACGTTTTCTACTGCGTTTGGTTCGCGCGGGTTTCGCGAGTCGTTTCCGGCGGACGATTTCGTCTATCAATACGGCGACTTGCTGTATGGTCGCGATGGGCGGGTGTGCGATTACATACTGTTGGAAGACGGCTTGCCGGTGGTCGCGGGGATTGGCAAGTGGGGCAGCAGCCATACGCCGTTGCTATCGCAGGGGCGCTTTCACTTATATGCGCAATCCGAAGGCGGCGAGGCGGTGGAAATTCATAACGAGCAAGACCTCGCGGTGTGGACGACCGACGACTATCTCAGCGAAGATATCCTGGATGGCCGTCTCGATTTTGATGAATACCCGCACCCGGACGTCGCCGTAAAATGGGATTTGACACGCATGGCGATTGAAGATATCCGTTCGGTTTCAGACGTTCACCTTTATGTTGAAATCAACGGCGGCGACGAAATGCAGCCGCTGGGCGCTCCCTATCAAGTGCAGGCGCCGTTTTTTGAATGGACTGCGAACTCGCCGCTTGTGAATCCTGCGATGCAATCCGGCCCGGCGTTTGGCGCGGCTTATCGGTTTGGCGTCTTTGTTCGTCTCGCGGGGCAGGAACATTTCCGCCCGCCTTGGATGACCTCGGAGCCGGTGCGTTTTCAATCGTTCCTTACCGTCCATGATTCAATCGACAGCCGCATCGACCTCAGCGACGGATTCGATGTAGACGATGAAGACGCGAGGAACCTGGTCATTCGCTGGAACCTGCCGCCGGACGTGCTCCAATCCTATCAGATTATTGATTTTCATGTGTATGTTCGCAGTCGCGGGGCCGAAGCCATCCAGTATCTGGGGCAGACCATGAGCGGCGACGTCTTTCATTTAGAATGGAAGCCCGGCAATCCGGGCATCGCGCCCGACTTTCGCAATGGTCCCCAATTCGGCAATGAATATGAATTTCTGGTGTACATCATTCCAGAGGAACGCATGAAGACGCCCAAGGCGCCCTATCGAACCTTCGGGCCGGTGCGGTATTTCAATACGGCGCAAGCAGGCGAGTCATTGCCGACGGTGACGGCGCAAGCAAACAAAGATGGAGTCGCCGTGCGCTGGCAATATGATGACGCGTGGTTGAGCGAGCATCCGGTCAATGGGTTTGATGTGTATGTCCATCAAAAAGGCAGCGAGGATGTGCTATTTTTGGGGCGCAGCGGCGTAGAGAACCCCGGCGCGTTGCAATGGAGAAAAGATAATCCATCACTTGCAGAGCGGTTTCAAACACGCCAGCCTTCTTATGGCGAGTATGAGTTTGCTGTTTACCCGCTGATGAATACCATGAGCGGGATGGTCGGCCCCGCATACAGTCCGTTTATACAATTGCCATCCAATTGGTAGATGTTCCATTGAGATGCTTTCTTTTAAAAGGTTCATCCGGCAAGTGAGCGCCTGGACTGTTAGATGCCTTAATTTTGATTACGGAAACGTATTCCGCCCTATCAAAAATTGACAAACCAATTCAGGCATGGGTGCAACTCTGTAAGCGCCTGTGCATAAGGGCCTGAAAGCCCGCACTGAAGCGAGCAGAGTTGTACCCATGCCACGCGCAGCGAAAGATCAAGTATTTAGGAGATGGCTTCTAGAAATCTCAATTCAGTATCCAATTTACGGAAGAACCTTTTATAAAGTGTATCAATGCTGAGGGAAATAAGTTATAAATAACGCACAGAGAAGGCCTGGTATGAAATTATCTTTTACCATCACAACAGCCATTACCGTTTTATTTTTCTCACTCAATGCTTATAGCCAAACGTTTGAACCTACCTGGGATTCTCTTAAACAATATGAGACGCCCGAATGGAATATAGACGCGAAATTTGGCATTTTCATTCATTGGGGAGCCTATGCCGTTCCTGCGCATGGAAGTGAATGGTATCCCCGCAATATGTACCGCCCGGAAGATAAAATTTTTTCTTACCATAAAGAAGCGTGGGGAGACCAGTCTAAGTTTGGCTATAAAGATTTTATCCCCATGTTTGAAGCCGAAAAATGGAACCCTGACGAATGGGCTGAGTTGTTCCAAAAATCAGGCGCAAAATATGTTGTCCCTGTTGCTGAACATCATGATGGGTTTGCGCTGTATGGCTCAAGCCATACCAACTGGAATTCGGTGAACATGGGCCCCAAACGGGATATATGCGGTGATCTTGCGAAAGCGGTCCGCAAGCGTGGAATGAAATTCGGCGTTTCATCTCACTACGCTTGGAACTGGCGTTATTACAATATCCAGGATTCATTTGATAATTCCAACCCGGAATTCGAAGCGCTGTATGGAAAACGCCATGAGCCGGATGCGCCTGCGAGTGAGGAGTTTATTGCACACTGGCATGCGCGAACACAGGAATTGATCGATCAATATCAACCGGACTTGCTTTGGTTTGATTTTGGTTTCTGCTATCCAGAATTTGAACAAGACCGGAAAGAAATTGCGGCGTATTACTACAACAAAGGAATTGAGTGGAACAAAGGCGTCGCGCTGAATTATAAGCGATGGACGAAACCGCAAGAGGGCGTGACTCAAGTCGCTTTTCCCGACGGCGCCGGGACGCTCGATCTCGAGCGGGAAAAATCGCCCCGGATACGAGAATTTTTTTGGCAAACCGATACATCAATCAGTAAAAAATCTTGGGGCTATATTGAGAATGATGAATTTAAATCTCCCAACCTGCTGGTTGACGACCTGATTGATATTGTTAGTAAAAACGGTTGCATGCTCTTAAACATCGGCCCCCGCGCAGATGGCGTGATTCCTCAAGAGGCGCAACAGGTGCTCTTATCAATTGGCAAGTGGTTAAAGTTGAATGGTGAAGCCATTTACTCTACCCGCCCGTGGAAGGTCTACGGCGAAGGCCCGACGGGCGTCGCAGAGGGGCATCTTTCTGAAAACAAAAACAAGCCCTTCACATCAGAAGACATTCGTTTTACTCAGCGTGATGACGTTCTTTACGCCATTGCCTTAGAGTGGCCTGAGGATGGAACATTAAAGATCAAGAGTTTAAAAAAGAACAACACGTTAAGTGGAGAGATCAAATCAATCAAAATGATTGGCTCGAATGAACGCCTTCAATGGGTCCAAGACGAAGGCTCGCTTTCAGTTCAGTTTCCACAAACAAAGCCTTGTGAGTTTGCGTTTGTGTTAAAAATCGAACGTTGATACGGGTTGCGGCGTTTCAACCAAAACCCGATCACATTCACACGGTGCTCTAACCCGGCGGAGCCGCAGTGTCGATCTATAAATCAACCATACTAACTGAAATCAGAGTTAGCAAGAGAAAAAGAAGACGTCGGCGATACGGATGAGCGCTACCCTGAATTGGCAAAGTTAGCGAAAGATTCTTAATAAAAATTGCAGATATAAACGCACACATAGGATAAGCAAAATGAAGAATACGATGATGGCCATTGTGGTGATATTTTGGGTGTTTATCGCTCTGTCTAATGCAAAATACATCCAATGCCAGGAGGAAGAGCGCTATAACTCGACTTGGCATTCAGTGGTGCAACATCAAGACCCCGAGTGGTTTCGCGATGCGAAATTCGGCATTTATTGCCATTGGGGCCCCTATTCGGTCCCCGCCTATGAAACCGAGTGGTATTCACACTCTATGTATGTGAGCGGTCATAAGATTCGCAAACATCATGTCGAAACTTATGGGCCGTTATCTGAATTTGGCTACAAAGATTTCATCCCAATGTTTAAAGCCGAAAAGTGGAACCCCGATGAATGGGCGCATTTGTTCAAACAGGCGGGCGCGCGCTTCGCGGGAATGGTGGTCGAACACGCTGACGGATTTGCGATGTGGGACAGCGAATTGACATCCTGGGACGCAAAAGACATGGGGCCTGAAAGAGACTTGGTCGGTGATTTAGAAAAAGCGATCAAACAATCGGGGTTAAAATTTATCGCGACGTATCACCGCCAATGGCTTTATGGCTGGTACCCGACATTAGATCCAAGCACGGATGCTTCGCTTCCTGAATATGCTGGCTTATATGGAGCGCCTCTCCCGATATCCGCATTTGTCGGCTCCCGTACTTTCCCCGAACCACTGCCGGATGCAACATTCTCGAAAGAATGGTTGGAGCGCATCCAGGAAGTAGTTGACAAATATGAGCCGGACCTTGTTTGGTTTGATAACAAGCTTGATATTCTCCACGAAAAATACCGCCTCGATTTTTTGAGCCATTACTACAACAAAGGCTTAGAGTGGAAAAAAGACGTTGCCGTAACCTACAAACACGAGGAATTTTACCCCGGGGCGGGGATACTCGACCTGGAGCGCTCGCGGATGAGTGAGGCGAGAGAGTTCCCCTGGTTGACCGACGATTCGGTGGATTGGAAATCATGGGGCTATATATCGAATCCCGAATACAAAACAGCCAACCGCTTGATTGACGCTCTGGTGGATATTGTCAGTAAAAACGGGTGCCTTCTACTCAATATTCCACCCAAGCCGGATGGAGAAATCCCGTTGGCTGTAAGGGAACTATTGTTGAAAATCGGGCAGTGGCTAGAGGTCAACGGCGAAGCGATTTACGAAACAAGGCCTTGGGAAGTGTATGGCGAAGGGCCTTCGAGAGTGGTTGAAGGACACTTGAGCGAAAGACAAAACTCTGACGCTACGTATGAAGATATTCGCTTTACTCGCAGCAAAGACAATAAGGCTCTGTATGTGTTTCTTTTGGGTTGGCCCGGCGCAGGAGAAACGGTAACGGTTCAATCGTTGACCGCAGGCAGCCAATCGCCAAATATACAATCTCTTGAAATGTTAGGAGTTGATGGCTCGATTGACTGGAGCCTGACGGACAAAGGCCTTTCGATTCGGATGCCGGAGAAGCCTCCTTTTGTCGAGTCGGTATGCTTTAAGTTGACGCTTCAATGAGTCCCCGTTTGCGACGCAAGCATTGTTGCCGACTCACAACGCGACTTTTGTCGGAAGGGCTTTCAGTCAAACATTCGTGCAGTTTCTTGTCGAGCAATAAGTATATTTTTTTTATGTATTAAGTAAACTTTTTGATTTCTTTAACCCGAAAACTCATCATTATTATCAGATTTATCTCAAAATAGGTGCAATGTAAGTTCTTGTTTGGGAAGCAATAACATGGCTTAATAAATGATTTGTTTTATCTATTATATTAACATTAATAATTAACAAAGAGATGCTTATATTTAGTTTAAATTCCGTGAAAATGGTAGCTGCCATCTTGCAAAACGATAAAAAAATAAGTATGTTAGTTATGTTGTAAGGTTATTCTCATCTGAGAGAAACATCTTTCAGAGAGAGTTTCATCATCACGAATCAGCAACGGGAGGTACTCCATGGCACGCCGAATGGTAACCCTGGACGGCAACCAAGCTGCAGCACATGTAGCGCACAAGACTAACGAAGTTTGCGCTATTTACCCAATCACTCCGTCATCCCCGATGGGTGAATTTTCCGATCAATGGTCATCTGAAGGCAAGACGAATATTTGGGGCGTTGTTCCTGACGTCGTCGCATTGCAAAGCGAAGGCGGCGCTTCCGGCTCCGTACACGGCGCATTGCAAGCAGGCGCATTGACCACAACCTTTACGGCATCACAAGGGTTGTTGTTGATGATCCCCAACATGTTTAAGATTGCCGGCGAATTGACCTCAACCGTCTTTCACGTCACGGCGCGTTCAGTCGCGTGCCAGGCGTTGTCGATTTTCGGCGACCATAGCGACGTGATGGCGACTCGGACTACGGGCTTCGCTTTGTTGGCGTCCAACTCAATTCAAGAAATAATGGACTTCGCCCTGATCTCACAAGCGGCGTCGTTAGAATCACGCATTCCGTTTGTTCACTTCTTCGACGGCTTCCGCAGCTCGCACGAAGTGATGAAGGTCGAAGAACTGACAGTCGATGACATGAAAGCGATGATCTGCGATGATCTGGTTCGCGCACACCGCGACCGCGCGTTGTCGCCTGACCACCCTGTTATTCGCGGGACGGCGCAAAACCCCGACGTATATTTCCAAGGCCGTGAAACCGTCAACACGTTTTATAACGTCTGCCCGGATATCGTCCAGAAACAAATGGACAAGTTCGCGGAACTAACGGGACGCCAATATAATTTGTTTGACTACGTTGGCGCGCCCGACGCGGAAAACGTCATCATGCTGATGGGTTCCGGCGCTGAAGCCGCCCATGAGATGGTCGAACACATGAACGCCAACGGCGAAAAAGTCGGCGTGTTGAAAGTGCGTTTGTACCGTCCGTTTTCAATGAAGCACTTTGTTAACGCCTTGCCAAAGTCGGTGAAAAACATCGCCGTCTTAGACCGCACCAAAGAACCCGGCGCGGGCGGCGAGCCGCTTTATCTCGACGTGGTCAACGCGTTGTATGAAGCCGTCAACGATGGCGTCGCGCCGTTTAGCGCGATTCCAAAAGTGATCTGCGGCCGCTACGGCCTGTCGTCGAAAGAATTCACCCCGGCGATGATTAAAGCCGTGTTTGAAAACTTGGCTTCCGCGAAACCGAAAAACCACTTCACCATCGGTATCATTGATGACGTGACTCACACCAGTTTGGACTTCGATCCGACCTTCTCAATTGAGTCGAACGAAGTGGTGCGCGGCATGTTCTACGGTCTGGGTTCAGACGGTACCGTCGGCGCCAACAAAAACTCGATTAAAATCATTGGCGAGGGAACCGACAACTACGCGCAAGGCTACTTTGTTTATGACTCCAAAAAGGCCGGTTCGGTTACGGTGTCTCACTTGCGCTTTGGCTCCAAACCGATCCGTTCCACCTATCTCATCAATTCCGCCAACTTCATCGGCTGCCATCAGTTCGTTTTCCTTGAGAAATACGACGTGTTGGCCTCTGCTGCCGAGGGCGCGGTGTTCTTACTCAACAGTTCGTACGGCGCGGATGAAGTATGGGACAAAATCCCTCGCCGCGTACAAGACCACATCGTTAACAAAAAACTGAAATTCTACGTCATCGACGCTTACAAAGTAGCGCGTGAAAGCAGGATGGGCGTTCGCATCAACACCATCATGCAGACCTGCTTCTTTAAAATTTCCGGCGTCTTGCCGCCAGATGAAGCCATCCAGGCGATTAAAGACGCGATCCAAAAATCGTACGGCGCTAAGGGCGAAGAAATCGTCAAGATGAACAACAACGCCGTCGACCATTCAGTCAGCAATCTGTATGAAGTAAAGGTTCCGGCGACAGCAACCGGCACGATTGCGATTCCGCCAGTGGTATCGCCAGACGCGCCGAAGTTCGTGCAAGAAGTCATTGCACCGATTATCGCAGGCAAGGGCGACGAAGTTCCCGTTAGCCTGATGCCGGTCGACGGCACCTTCCCGCTCAGCACCACCCGCTGGGAAAAACGCAACATCGCGTTAGAAATTCCCGTGTGGGATGAAGCGGTGTGCATCCAATGCGCAAAGTGCTCGATGGCCTGTCCTCATGCGGCGATCCGCGTGAAGATTTACGACGGCGCCAGCGTTAACGGCAAACCGCCAACCTTTAAGATGGATGACGCGCGCGGCAAAGAATTTGAAGGCATGAAATTCACCCTTCAAGTCGCGCCCGAAGATTGCACCGGGTGCGGCGCTTGCGTCCACATCTGCCCGGCGAAAAACAAACAAGAGCCGTCGAAAAAAGCGATCAATATGGTAGACCAAGTTCCGCTTCGCGAAAGTGAACGCGAAAATTGGGATTACTTCCTCGGCTTGCCTGACATTGATCGCACTAAATTGAAACTGAATACCATCAAAGGCTCGCAATTGTGCGAACCGCTGTTTGAATTCTCCGGCGCCTGCTCGGGCTGCGGCGAGACGCCTTACGTCTTGCTGATGACCCAGCTGTTCGGCGACCGGGCGCTCGTCGCGAATGCAACGGGTTGCTCGTCAATCTACGGCGGAAATTTGCCGACCACCCCGTATGCGGCCAACAAAGACGGGCGCGGCCCGGCCTGGTCAAACTCGCTGTTTGAAGATAACGCCGAGTTTGGCTTTGGGTATCGTCTCGCGATTGACCAAAACAACCGTTTCGCCAAAGTGCTCTTAGAGCGCTTGGCCCCGCAAATCGGCGACCAACTTGTGCAAGAGATTCTCAACGCTGACCAAAGCGATGAGGCCGGTCTCGCTGCGCAACGCGACCGCGTAGCCGCTTTGAAAAGTAAACTGGGCGGCGGCGATTCAAACGACGCCAAACATTTGCTCAACATTGCTGACTATCTCGTGAAGAAAAGCGTGTGGATCGTCGGCGGCGACGGTTGGGCGTATGACATCGGCTACGGCGGGCTCGATCACGTTCTCGCCTCAGGCCGCAACGTCAACGTCCTGGTTTTGGATACCGAAGTCTACTCCAACACCGGCGGTCAGATGTCGAAAGCAACGCCGATGGGCGCAGTCGCAAAATTTGCGGCGGCGGGCCGTCCGATGGGCAAAAAAGACATGGGCATGATCGCCATGTCTTACGGCAACATTTATGTCGCTCATGTGGCCATGGGCGCCAACGACCTGCAAACCGTCAAAGCGTTTATCGAAGCCGAAGCCTATGACGGACCGTCATTGATTCTCGCTTACAGCCACTGCATCGCGCACGGTATCAATATGCGTACCGGCAACGATACGCAAAAGCAGGCGGTTGATAGCGGTCACTGGCCGTTATATCGCTACAATCCTGACCTGATCAAGGAAAACAAGAATCCGCTGCAATTGGATTCACGCGATCCGAAGATTTCCTTCCAGGATTTCGCATACAACCAAACGCGCTTCAAAATGCTCACCAAGAGCAAACCCGAACGCGCGCGCGAATTGCTCAAAAAAGCGCAGGAAGATGTGACCAGCCGTTGGAGCCTCTATCGGCAAATGGCTGACATGAAATACGGACAGTCAGACGAGTAAACATCGAGGCGATACAACGAAAGGAACGGCGTCATGGATTTGTCAACGACATATATGGGACTCCAACTCAAGAACCCGATCGTGCCCTCCAGCTCGCCCTTGTCGCGTGAAATCGACACCGTCAAGCGAATGGAAGACGCAGGCGCATCAGCAATTGTGTTATGGTCTTTGTTCGAAGAACAACTGCAATTCGAATCACAGGAGTTGTCCCACTTTTTAGATTACGGGACCGAAAGTTTCGGCGAAGCGCTTAGCTACTTCCCCGAAGCGGAAGATTACAACGTCGGCCCCGACGGTTATCTGGAGCACATCCAGAAACTGAAACAAACCGTCGATATCCCCATCATCGGAAGCCTCAACGGCGTCTCGACCGGCGGGTGGATCGACTATGCCAAAAAGTTAGAAGAAGCGGGCTGCGATGCGATGGAACTCAACGTCTATTACATCCCGACCAAAACCGACCTGAACGGCGCGAGCGTTGAAGATATTTATCTCGACGTGCTCAAAGCGGTCAAGTCGGCGGTCAAGATTCCCGTTGCGATGAAGCTCAGCCCCTATTTCACCTCAATGGCGAATATGGCCAATCAATTGTCGGATGCGGGCGCGGATGCGCTGGTCATGTTCAACCGCTTCTATCAGCCTGATATCGACATCGACACGCTTGAAGTCAAGCCGAACCTGCTGCTCAGTACGCCGCAGGAAATGCGCTTGCCATTGCGTTGGATCGCGCTGCTATACGGTCGAGTCGCCATTGATATGGCGGCTACCACCGGAATTCACACCGCGCAAGACGTGATTAAGTCGATGATGTCCGGCGCAAAAGTGGCGATGATGTGTTCGGCGCTGCTGCGTTACGGCGTTGACCATATTGGCAAGGTGCTCGATGAAACCAAACTCTGGATGGAAGAACACGAATATGATTCCATCAAACTCATGCAAGGCAGCATGAGCCAGAAAGCCTGCCCCGAACCGGCGGCCTTCGAGCGCGCAAACTATATGAAGACGCTGCAAAGTTACGTATAACCTGAATGGGACTGTTGTCCCACGGGTTGGTCAGCGGAACAATCAATAATAAACGCCGGTTGGGTTTTCCCGACCGGCGTTTTTGTTGTCTGTATCAGCGAGTCATTACGGTTGCTTTCGCAACACAATTTTAATTGAAATATATGGGAGTAAAAAGAAGAGCATGACGGCCATTTTCCAAAACATCAGCCCCATATACATCATGATGTCAAATTGCTGGCGGCTGAAAGATCCAAACTGAGAATGAATCGAATAGGCGAAATCCATAAATCCAATCAAGATGAACCCGAACCAAATCAGCAAAATTCCGAATCCAATTACTGTACACCAAAATAAGACGCTGGCGGTGAGTTGTAATGCGGCTTTTGAGTCTTCTGTTACGCTCATGGCTTTCCCCTTTGCCGTGTTTTTCTTGACCATAAATGATGCTTTAGAGAATGTGAATGGGAATGATGGGGAGGCGGGGTAAAATAAATCGGGGCCTCTCAAATGTAGGCCCCGGCAGGAAAGTCAAAAAAACGCGCGTTAAATCGAGACGTAAAAGAAAACGAAGGCGTAAAATAGCGCTGTGATAATCGCGGCGTACATCAAGGGTTTTTTGTGAAAATCCCACCCGTAGGCTTCGTATTGGTTGTCGTCAATTGACTGTTTGTCTACCTGTGAATTCTCATCAATATGTTCGTTCATCAGACACTCCTGCCATCGGTTTTGCAGCATAATTCAGTATATGCTTGATTCTAAGAAATACGTATGGCTGAAACAAAAGTGGCGATAAAAAACACTTATTCGTCATCTTTCTTTCAATGTTAAACTATTTTGCAATTAAAGGTGTAATTTATTTACACCTTCTGCTTACTTCATCCTATTGGTCTATAGAATTGGATAACAAATGGTTCAAATGTTTCCACTCTGCGCGATTCGTTCCATATAAGAATCTAACTCTCAAATTCTCTTGAGTTTATGTCTGAGGGCTTTAGTGCGTTTCGATTGTGGAAGTATTGGGATGGAAGGAACGTTCCGAGTTTAAGTTTAGAAAATTTAACGAAATATTATCATCAATACAAAAATTTTGATGAAGTGTGGTATAAACGTTCCAGTAAAATGCAATTTTCTATTGCCAAAGCAATTTTTTTCCCTTAAAGTATTGATTGTACGTAACCTTTGGGTTTCGATCGAAAATAAAAGAGCTTTTCTTCAATTTTACTCGTCTTGTATATTAAACAAGATTAGCAGAGTTTCTTTTTGGTCGAAATGATAAAAAAAAGTTGCATGTAGTAATAACCATTTTGTTATTTAATTTTGCCCTGATTGAATTTAAGCGTGAGAGATCATGGGGATTCTTCCTCCCTGGAGATGATGAGTATGGAAAACGCGATTAAGCGCGTAGAAATGTCTCAATCTACGGATGCTTCAAACGGGCAGCACTTTGAAATTCATGCGCAAACGTTGGCGCAAATGGAAAAACTCGCGGCGATTGGTCAACTGTCGTCAAGCGTAGCGCATGAAATGCGCAACTTGCTTGGCGTGATCCGCAACGCTGCGTTTAACATAGACCGGGCCTTGCCTGATTGCGACCCCTCCTTACAGCGAAACCTCGATATGATTAATCGAAGCGTAGGGCGGGCGAGACAGTTTATTGATAACCTTCTTAACTTGTCGAGAATGCCAGCGGGCGCTGAAGAAGTGATCGACATCGGCGCCGCTGTGGGTGAATTGTTGGTGTTGTTTTATAAAGAAATGGAATGGCGCAACATTGAACTGGTTCGTCATTACGAAACGCTTTGCATCTTTCATATCGACCGCAACCGCTTGCAAGAATGCATCCTCAATTTAGTCATCAACGCGATCCAAAGTATGGACCACGACGGCATTCTGACCGTCCGGGTTGAGCCTTGGCGTAAAGGCGTACGCATTCAGATCGAAGATACAGGCTGCGGCATCGCTCCCGAGATGTTGTCGGATATTTTTAACCGCTTCTTTACCACCAAGGCCAACGGCGAAGGCACCGGACTGGGGCTGACCATTTCAAAAACGCTTGCCCATGAAATGGGTGGCGAGATTCATGTCGAAAGTACGATTGGCGAAGGCAGCGTGTTTACCATTTTGCTGCCGCTGCTTTCCGCCGCCAGTCATGCGGGGCCTGAACCCATCAAGGCGCCGTCTTTGGTTAAAGTGAAATAATGGAGCGCAACCCCGGATGAACACGGCTACGTTAAATTCTTCTCTTCGCGTCTTGGTTGTCGATGACGAGCCAGACATGGTGACAACGCTCACCCAATTGCTGCAACAAGATGGGTGCAGCGTTGATACGGCTTGCAGTGCGCAGGAAGCATTGACCTTTCTCGACACGCAAGGCTATGACTTGGTATTGAGTGATTTGTCTATGCCGGGCATGGATGGCGTTGAACTCCTGCGTGAAGTCAAAACCCGCAACGCCGCCGCCGAGGTGGTGATTATTACCGGGTATGGAACCATCCACAGCGCCGTCGAAGCCATGCGGGTGGGCGCGTTTAATTATTTAATCAAACCAGTCGAACCGGAAGAAATTTTGGCCGCCGCTGAACGCGTACGTCGCCGTCTTTTCGTTGAACCCAGCGAAGGCGTGAGCGCAAGCGATGGGTTCCGTTTTCATAAATTGATTGGTCGTTCGCCGCGCATGCGCAAAATTTTTTCGCTGATTCCAAAAGTCGCGCGGATGCACGGGTCGGTGTTGATTCAGGGCGAAAGCGGCGCGGGTAAAGAACTGGTCGCGCAGGCGATTCATGTTTGCAGTCCGCGTTCTAAAAAACGGTTTGTGCCCATCGACTGCGGTGCGCTGACGGAGACGCTGCTCGAAAGCGAATTGTTTGGACACAAGCAAGGTTCGTTTACCGGTTCGACGTCTGATCGCGTGGGCATGATCGAGTCGGCGCACGGCGGTACATTGCTGTTGGATGAAATCGGCAACTCGACCGCGCATTTGCAGTCGCGTTTATTACGCGTCATCGAAGAAAAAATGGTGCGTCGTATTGGCGAGAACAGTTCGATCTCCGTCGATGTTCGCATTTTGGCCGCATCGAACATTGACCTGTGTGATATGGTCGAGAAGGGAAACTTTCGCGAAGATTTATATTACCGCCTCTGCGGATTTGTGATCGACATCCCGCCGTTGCGCGAACGCAAAGAAGACATCCCGTTGTTGGTGCAGCACTTTATCGAAACCAACGCTGAACTGTATGACAAAATTCCGACGGCGTTCAGTGCGGAAGCGATGGACGCGTTAATGCAATATCAATGGCCCGGCAATGTACGCGAACTGCGCGTGGTGGTTGATCGCGCGGTCGCGTTGGCGGAGGGGCCGATTATAGATAAGAAGGATTTGATTTTTAGTCGTTCGTTTCGTACCAGCGCCCCTCCGGCGAGCGGCATGAATGACTTCGCGCCTGTAATTGAAACGCCGTTCTATGACGCGGTGGAAACCTATGAACGGCGCTATCTGGAAGAACTGTTAGAACGAACCAACGGCAATATCTCGCAGGCTTCGCAACTATCAGGCGCCAGCCGAAAAACGATTCGTGAAAAAGGCCGCAAGTTTGGGTTGCTCTAACCGGGGCGGTCGTTCATCAAAAAAAGCCAACAAAAAAACAGGGACGCTGCAATCGGCGCCCCTGTTCTTGTTTCGTATGGTTTTGCTGTGATTAAATTTTGTGCATGGGCAGTTTCCACGGCGCGCGGTATTCGCGTTGGAACTGCGGGCAATCCATCGCCGACGGTTCGTTGGTGATGACCTCGCGGTCTGCGTCCCACTCGAGTTTCATGCCGGTGCGGAACGAAATGTTGGCGAGGTGACAAAGCGCCGTAGTTTTGTGCATCGACTCGATGTCAGAGCGCGGCTTATTGCGCGTCTTCATGCAATCAATAAAGTTGGCCTGATGGCTCTCTTTGATTTCGTTGATAGTTTCCGGTTTCTTGTCGCCCAGGCGGTCGCCTTCGGGGAAGACTTCCCACTTGCCGCGATTGACGCCGAACTGTCCGTTGCGCCCGATCCATTCCGCGCCGTGTCCGGCGGAGAAGCCGTCGACGCCGCGTCCGTTGCCCCAGCGCACTTCCCAATGTAAAACAAAACTGGGGAACTTAAAGATCGCGACTTGCGTATCGGGGGTGTCGCGTCCGTCTTTGATGAAGAAGTTATCGCCGAATGATGACACTTCGAGCGGGTCCCATTCGCCCATCGCGAGGCAGACGATGTCCATCATGTGGACGCCCCAGTCAGCCGTCTGTCCGCCGGCGAAATCAAACCACCAGCGCCAGTCCCAGTGGAAGCGGTTCGATTGGAACAGCGAGAAGGGGGCGGGTCCGAGCCACATATCGTAATCGACGCCTTCGGGCGCCTGGCTTGGGTAATGGAAACCCATGCCGTCGCTGTTGCCGAGCAGCCAGGCGCGGCACATGGTGATGTCGCCCAACGCGCCGGAACGGACAAAGTCGATAGCGTCGACGAAATGCTGGACGCTGCGCTGCCACGAGCCGATCTGTACCACGCGCCCGTATTTCTTCGCGGCGTTGACCATGGCGCGGCCTTCGACGATGTTGTGCGAGATGGGCTTTTCACAGAAGACGTCCAGCCCCAGCTCGCAAGCGGAGATAAAGGGGATCGCGTGCCAGTGGTCGGGAGTGCCGATGTTGATCGCGTCGAGGTCTTTGTTATCGAGCAGATAGCGGAAATCTTTATGCGGTTTGGGGCGCATCGACTGGCGTTCTTCAAACTCGTTGTTAAATTTTTCGAGCTCGCGGGCGTCGACGTCGCAGGCGTCAGTGACGCGCACGTTGGGGACTTGGATCAGTTCGCGGGCGTTGTGTTTTCCCTGACCGCGTACGCCGATGCAGCCGATGTTGATGGTATCATTCGCGCCCAGCACCTTACCGGTGAACGGAGCCGAGGTCATGGCGGCGACAGTGAATCCAGCGGTTTTGGCGAAACGGCGCCGGGTGGGTTTGGATGTTTCCTTATTCGTGCTCATTCGCTTGCTCCTCGATAGGGTAATGTCTTTCCGAACCAATACGATCCTTTGAATGATGCGGGAAATCCTAGAAATAATTAAGGGGAATGACGGCGGGGGATTGAGTCATTTATTCTTCCTCTGATAGAACCTGCCTGCCGCAGGCGGGGGTAAGGATGCAATGACACGGAGTTTACATTTCAAGACAGTTGCTATCGGTCTTGGGTGAATTTCGAATTTGCTTCAAGGGCTGGCTTCATTTCATTCAGCCTTGGCTCGCCACCCAGTCAGAAATAAGTAATCGGGCCTACCTGATTTGACAGAAGCCGATAGTATGAAACCAGAGCAAACATAATGAGTAATAGCTGGAGAATTTAATGTTCAACGAAAAATTTTTGGAAGTCATAGAAAAAGAAGGCGTCGTTTCTATTGTCTCATGCGCGAATAATGAAGCGCATGTCTCAAACTCCTGGAACAGTTACCTTGTAATACCAAAAGATGGCACCCTCTTTATCCCTGCCTGGAAAATGAGAAAGACCGAGAAAAACATACAAAAGAATAACAAGGTATTACTCACCGTTGGGAGCAAAGAGGTCGTAGGGACTATGGGCCCGGGCGCGGGTTTTTTGGTCGAAGGTACTGCAAGATTCATATCTTCCGGCCCAGACTTTGATCTGATGAAAGAGAAGTTTTCTTTTGTTACCCGTGTTCTAGAAATTACCGTTAATTCGATTACACAAACGATATGAATTTTATTGAGGCTTTTTTTGACGCGGTCGGTTTGGTTGCGCTTTATTAAACCTCTATTTTTTAAGCGTTGATAATGGTGGGGCTTGGGTGTAACTCGATTCGCTTCAAAGGCTGGCTTCATTTCATTCAGCCTTGCCCTTGCCGCCCAACCGTAAAACGCGCGAGATATCATTTGCTCTCTCCTTGATGTATTCTCTTCCCGAATAATATAAAAAATATTTACGAAAGACAAGAGAATGGTGAGTTCGTCAATTTTACTGGATAGTCAGCCGGCGAGGCCGTGGGTGTTTATGGACGCGGGCGATACTTTCATCTATGGATACCCGACCTTCTACGAAGCGGTGCGCGACCGCTGGGGCGCGGTCGGTTCCGAAATCAGCCTCGATACCGTCAGACACGAAACCAACCATTTTTTCGCGAACAACCCCAAAGCCGAACTCACCTCGCAAGAACGCTTCGAGGTCTATTTCAAAACGCTCTACCGCCATGTGTTGACCGAACTCGGCTTCCCCGGCGTGATCGAAGACCACGTCGAAGGCCTGTGGCAGGAATGGGAAAGCGGACACCGCCTGCGCCTGTTCGACGACGCCCGCTCGGCGCTGGATATGCTCAAGCGGGCGCGCTTCAAACTGGGCGTCATTAGTAATTGGGACCTCTCGATGGAGCCGGTCATCGAACGCCTGGGCGTACGCGACCGCTTTAATGTTTTGGT
The DNA here is from genome assembly GCA_030765645.1 of Candidatus Hinthialibacter antarcticus. Lineage (NCBI taxonomy): Bacteria > Candidatus Hinthialibacterota > Candidatus Hinthialibacteria > Candidatus Hinthialibacterales > Candidatus Hinthialibacteraceae > Candidatus Hinthialibacter > Candidatus Hinthialibacter antarcticus. The sequence goes on from JAVCCE010000077.1 coordinate 25,218, forward strand.
GTGTTCCTGCAGAGTCGGCGTGGCCAAGCCTAACCCGGGCGTGTTTGAACATGCGCTCGATCAAGCAGGCGCGGCGCCGACCCAGGCGTGGTACATTGGCGATCAGGTTGAATATGACATCGCGCCCGCGAAGGCGCTGGGCATGAAAACCGCACTGGTCGATTATTACGGTAAGATCAAAGAGCAAGACCGCAATGAGGCGGATATCTATGCGCCGAGTTTGAGCCTCGCGGTTTCTGAAATCATGCGTGAAGAATTGGGGCGTTAAAAAAAGCATGAGCGCAATAGGGTGCGCTCATGCTATCATTTTTTCGACCGGTGTTCTTAATGAAAACTACCCTCGGCGTTGGTCCATAATCGCCATGCGGATGCGCTTTTTCTTGGCTTGCTCCGCGTCCTCTTGTTTGGACTCTTGAGGCGCTTCTTGCGCAGCGGGTGGTTGCGCAGCGCGTTCTTCCTTGGGCTGTTCGGTAGGAGCGACGCCTAGTGTTTCCTGCAATCCGCTGATGACGCCTTCGGTTTCTTTTTCTTTCTGAGTCAGGTACGAAATTTCACGTTGCACGGCTTCGAGCTCCGATTGGTTGGTGTCGAGTTGGGTTTCGCGCTGACCGAGTTGCGACTTGTAGGCGTCGACTTTTTCCTTCACGGTGCGTTGCAGCAACACCTTGAGGTTGTCGATTTTTTTGCGCAGGTCCTGGCTTTCTTCCTGCAAGACGCCTTCGCGCTGTACGGCGAGGTAGCGTTGTAGGCTGAGGATGCTTTTCTTTTTTTGCTGCAAGTCCAAGCGTACCGAATAGCCTTCGTTGGCGTCGTGTTGCAGGGCTTTGCTGATGCGGATGTAGCGCGGTTTCATGTTTGCCAGCGCTTGGGCCAGCGGCAGCGCATCTTTCGAGTGTCCGCTGCGTTGCATCTCGAGCAGTTCGGCCATTTTGCCTTCAAATTCGCCCATGACCGGATTTTTTTTGCGCGTACTTTCGATGCGGGTGATTTCTTCAACCGGGATGAGTTGGTTTTCGCGGTATTGATTGAGCGTTCCGGTGGAGATGGTCAGCAAGACCTGCATTTCCATCGCTAGAATACGCGAATCCCCGCGCAGCGCGAATTGGACGCTGCGTTTCAGGTTGGCGTCTTCGTCGCCTTTCAGGTCGTTGACGTGTTCTTCCGCCTCGGCGGCGGTCATCCAACGAACCACGCCGTTATCAACCACGCGAACCAGTTCGCGCGGCGAGCGACCGCTGCTCTCCATCGACTTCGATACGACGTCGTCGAGTAGAGATTCGAGCTGGTCGACGGTTACATTTTCCGGCGAGGAACCAAATAAATCTTCAAAGGACAACGCCGGGCTTCCTGAGGCAATCATACTATCTCCAATGCGTTTATGATTGCCCTACAACCACAGATCAAATGATCAAATAAAAAATTACCGCCTAAAGTGCATTCCATGTGCGCGTGATTTCTTCTGTCCGTCATCCGCCGGTTCTGCTGTCGCTTTGGGCGCGGACATTTGCTTCTTCTCTTGCTTGGCTTTGATGCCTTCCATATCAACTTTCGAGTCAACTTCGCCCAAGATATTTTCGGCGATATGTGAAATCACAGCGTCCACTTCATGTTCTTGCCGCTCAAGAATCGAGCTCTCTTTTTCGAGTGAATTCAGTTCGGTGGCCTTTTGTTCAATTTCTTTCTGTGCGCCTTCAACGTCATAGAGGCGCAGTTTGCTGATTTCGGCGGAGGCTGAATCCATGCCGCGTTCTTCTGCGTCCGCCGTACTGTTTTTTACTAGAGTGATGCTCGATTGCAAATCATGCAACTCAATCTGCAGCGCGTCGATGCGCGTCGCGCAGATATCGTTTTGCGTATTAAGAATGCGCTTTTTGGTTTTTTGTAAATTTAAACGGTGATACTGGATGGTGCGGATATCTGGCTCAATGGCGCGTGAGAGCAGGATGTATTTTTTCTTTCTCTCCGCTAAAATGCGCGCCAGACGTAAGGCTTCATCCATATTGCCTTTGGCTTTTTCGTTTAAAAACTGCCCCATCATTCCTTCATACTCATCTAACATGGGGTTGCGGCGGCGTTTTTCTTGAAGCAGCGCCTCACTCTGGGCGGTTTGATTGACGCCTTCGCTAATTTCATGTTGCCGACGAACCAGGCTCGGTTCGATTCGCGCAATTTCTGCAGGCTCAATGGCTTCTTGGTCTTTATATTTTCGGACAGTGTAAGTTGCTAAGGCCAGCAGAATTTCGAGTTCCTGCCGGATAATTTTAAGGTCAGCCTTTAAGGCGAGCTGGACGTCGCTGGCGAGCGAGCCGCTTTCGCCCTGGTCCATATAATTGACGGCTTGTTCCTGCGTCATCCAGACGACTTTGCCTCTGTGCATGACGCGGACAAGCTGGTTGGGGTTGATCTGAACGCGGTCAGAAATGGCGGACATGATTTTGTCGAGAAAGACCTCGATATTGTCCATCGAAAACGCGCCGTCATCTCCCCCCCATCAAATCTTTGAAGGAGACGCCGGGTATTGTGCTGAGATCAAAATCGTTCATTATTGCCTGGTATACTCAAAATAGTTTGAGATCAATCCCCCAACACACTTCATCGCATTAGAAGTTCTATATGACTATGAAAAAACAAAACGCCCCTGGAGAAAGTATCTCTCCCCTTTTGGAGTTAGAGCAACTATTATAGTGTAACGTCTAAATCTAAAAAAGCGAACGGATTTCTTTCTTCGTTTTACTATTATCGCATTGTGTGCAACTGTAGCGAAGTCGCATAGATAGCATTTCTCGCATGAGAGAAAAATAAAGGCTCCGGCGAAACAGTTTATGATCCGTATTGAACAACTTACTAAATTTTACGGAAAAACGAAAGCGCTAGATAATCTCGATCTAGACATTCGCCCCGGTGAATTTTTTGGCTTTCTTGGGCCAAACGGCGCCGGTAAGACGACAACCATTAAAATTACGGTCGGGCTGTTGCGTCCGACGTCAGGCCGCGTTTCGGTTGGCGGCGATGGTTTGGACGGCGGCGTCGATGTCTTACAAGAGCCAGAGCGCGCCAAAGCTTTAATTGGGTATATTCCCGATAGCCCCTATTTATACGACAAACTGAGCGGGTATGAATATGTTCACTTTGTCGGCGGGTTGTACGGCGTTCCGGTCAAAAAAATTGACGCTCATATCAAAGAATATTTTAAAATGTTTAATCTGACTCATGCAGAACATTCGCTGGTCGAGTCGTACTCGCATGGCATGAGGCAAAAACTGGTTATGACGGGCGCGATGGTGCATGACCCCAAAGTGTTGATCGTTGATGAACCGATGGTGGGGTTAGACCCGCGCAGCAGCCGCGTCGTAAAAGATTTGCTCAAACAAAAAAGCCGTGAAGGCATGACGATTTTCTTGTCAACGCATACGCTCGACGTGGCGGAAGAACTCTGCGACCGCGTCGGCATCATTCGCCGCGGTCAATTAATTGCGGTCGGCGGCATTGATGAATTGCGCGGTCAAGCAGAAGATGGCAGCTCTGACTTGCGCCTTGAATCGCTCTTCCTTAAACTAACAGATGAAGCGGCTGAAGCGTAACCCGGCGACGGGCTTGTGAATTTAACAGGGGAGACCCCAATATCGGAATGAATACATCCAACACCTCCGACGCGATGATCGAATTTGAAACGACACGGTTTGGGAGCATTACCATTCCCGAAACCGATGTCCTAGATCTGCCGGAAGGTTTGGTTGGGTTCAATCTCTATCACCGATTCACAATTCTGAAAGACCCCGAACAGGAACCCTTCTTGTGGCTGCAATCGCTGAATGAACCGGACCTGGCGTTTGTGGTGGTCAACCCGTTTCTCTTTTTTCCGGGATATGAAATCAAAGTTAAAAATTCTGACTTGGCGAGCATCGGGTTAGACGACCTGGCGAAAGCCGAGGTGTTGACCATCGTCACCATCCCCACCAACCCGATGGACCTGACCACCAACCTGCGCGGCCCAATGGTGGTTAATGTTGAAGATAAAGTCGCCAAGCAATTTGTCTTGATTGATGATCGTTACAATACCAAGCATTTCTTGTTGCATGACATACCGCCCGAACTCGCCGCCCCGGTTGCCGATTCATCCACGCCGAAACAGGGCAAAGTGGTTGAACTGGACGCAGGCAAGCGCCGCGATGAAGGGAAGGGAACATGATGAACGCCTGCCGGAGATGCAGTCGTGACTTCGGGCATAGGAGGCCCTCATGCTGGTTCTAAGCCGAAAGCGCGATGAAAGCATAATCATCGGCGATGACGTCGTCGTCACGATCGTCGACGTTAAAGGCGAGCAGGTGAAGATCGGCATCAGTGCGCCCAAAACGGTTTCGATTCACCGTAAAGAGGTGTATGAAGCGATTCAACAAGAAAACCAGGCCGCCGCAAAAACGCCCATGCAAAACCTCAGCGGCCTTGTCCAAGTCCTCAAAACGCAAAAACCCGCCGGGTCGTAAACCGAGCGGGTTTTTCATTTCAGATTTATCAATTTTGGTTCTTCCGGTATTTGGATACTTTATCACAAATTGAATTGCGTTTTTTGACGCTTTTTCGTAATTTCTTGATCTTTTGCTGTATCAGGCATGGGTACAACTCTGCTTGCTTCAGTGCGGGCTTTCAAGCCCTTATGCACAGGCGCTCCCAGAGTTTCACCCATGCCTGATTGGTTTGTCATTTTTTGATATGCCGGAGTTCGTTTCTGAATCAAAATTATGGCCATCCACCAATGTAAGTACTCATTTACCGGATGAACCTCAATTTTTAATGTTCCATGATCTTGTGAACTAACGAACCCGCTCCTTCTAAATCACTTCATACTCCACCTGGCGGGCGGCGATGGGCAGCGGGACATCGGTTAATGACGGATGGCGGTAGAGAGCGCTGTCAATCTTGTCCAAACTAAATTCGTCCGGCGGCGCCTCGAATGTTTGCAGATCATCCAGCGTCGGTTCCGGCAAATGGAATGCTGAAGCGCGTTGGTCTTCTTCATAAAATAAGTAGCGCGATAGTTTCACGTCTTTTTCAACCGGTTGCAACCGTTTTAAATCGACCGGGATTTGCAGCAGGATGTCTTCCATCAATCCTTCGCGTTCATGGCGCTTGCGACGAATTTGAAACAGGCAGATTGCGCTGTTATTTTTTATTTTGTTGTCAAATACATACAGGCGGGCGGCGGGAAAATAATCAAGAAATCGCTGCACGGTTTCGCAGCCTTTCGCGATATCCGCAATCGACGCCGCGCCGATGACTTCGGTCTCCTGCTTTTTGAGCCAGCGGGGGTAGTACCACGATGCGAACGCGACCGGCGCAACCACCGTCAACACAAACGACCCGCCATACGCGATTTGCCAGGGGATGCCCAACAACCGCAATGGAACCACGGTCGCGATATGAGCGAGCAGGACCTTATCGACCATCCATTGCAGGTCTTGCATGTAGGTGCGTTTCAGAAAATCGGCAGAGAATTTGTCAAGTAGAACCAGTAAGACAGCGGAAAACCAATAGTAGGCGTAGTGGCATTCCACTAGCCAAGATGGGTAAATTTCGACTGACTGGCCAAACATTTTCACAAATGTTTGAATCGTGAAATTAACGCCGAGCGACGCGGTAACAATGATGGTTGCGAATGTCCACAGCAACATTGACGTCATGACGGCGGTCGGCTGCCTCTCGCGCGTTGTTGGCTGTCAACCACATATTTGACCATGCTGGGGTCTTTTTTAATCGCGATTTCCAGCGCTTGGCGGTAATACTCGTCGGCGTTGTCCCAATCGTCTTTGAGCCCATATATTTCCGCAGCGCGCATCCAGAAACTAGGCCAGTCGTCCGGGAACGGCTTCAGCGCGGCCAGTGCTTCTTCGAGGGCTTTGTCAAAAAACGCCTGCTGAGAGCTGTGGTTCGATTGGTGAAAGGCTTTGAGCAGATATAAAAAACTCAGTTGATAGCGCTCGCGCGAGCGGTCGCGCAACGAGAGGTTGTCGGCGCTTAAGACCAAGCGGCGCTCATTGATGTCGCGGTCGATCACTTCATCAGTAGACTGTTGAAGATAGCGGGCGTAATACCGGGGCGCGGGGCGCGGCGGTTCCCAGCGCATGGATTGAAAACACGCCCATCCATACGATAACCACACAATCGTCAATAACGCATAGAGAAACTTCATGCCGTCTGGTCAATCTGCTTTCATCAAAAATAGGCGCATCTTCCTATTCGATAGTATACGACGAAAATCCTCAATCGACGAATAATCCGCTTTTGGTCTGCCCTTGATTGGAACAATATCGGTTTCCCCGTTACAATGTCCACACGATTCTCATTGGCGCGCTTACTGCGCATCATTGAATTAACGCTCTTACGTCTGGGGAGACGCTCATGTCACTGATGGAACTGCCAGTCATCCAACCGGTTCGCTCCAAGCCGCTGCAATCGGTCTTGGTGAAGCCCACCGGGGCGGATTGCAACCTGGATTGCGTCTATTGCTTTTATCTCGAAAAAGCGGCGCTGTATCCTGAATCAAAAGTCCACCGCATGAGTCTTGAAGTGCTCGAACAAATGGTGAGCCAGATCATGCAAGACGGCGGGCAGCAGGTCTCGTTCGGCTGGCAGGGCGGCGAGCCGACCATGATGGGGGTCGACTGGTTTCGTAAGGCGGTTGAGTTTCAACAAAAATACGGACGCACCGGACAGGTGGTCGGCAACGGCTTGCAAACCAACGGGCTGCTGATTAACGACGAGTGGTGCGACTTTCTAAAAGAATATCAATTTCTGGTCGGCCTGTCGCTCGACGGCCCGGCGCACATCCACGACAAATACCGCTTCACCAAGGGCGGTAAGCCTTCGTGGGAGAAAGTTCAAAACGCGGGCCGTTTGATGCTCGACTCCGGCGTGGCGGTCAACGCGTTGGTGGTGGTCAATGACTATTCCTGCCATCACGCCGAAGAGATATACAAATATCACAAAGACATGGGCTTCGAGTTCATGCAGTTCATCCCCTGCGTCGAGGGCGACCCCAACGACCCCGCTCAAGCGGCTTCGTGGTCGGTCACCGCCGAAGAGTACGGGCAGTTTTTGTGTGATATTTTCGACTTGTGGAAACTCGATTTCGTCGATGGAAAACCCACCACATCCGTGCGCTGGGTCGATTCGGTCTTTCATACCTACGTCGATATGGCGCCGCCTGAATGCACTCTGCTCGAAGAATGCGGCTGTTACGTCGTGGTCGAGCATAACGGCGACATTTATGCCTGCGACTTTTTTGTGGAACCGGAATGGAAACTCGGCAACCTCACCGAAGGCCGCATCGTGGAGATGCTCAATAGCGACCGTCAGACTGAATTCGGTCTCTGGAAAAAAGAACTGCCACCCGAATGCCCGGACTGCCAGTGGCTAAAACATTGTTACGGCGGTTGCACCAAAGATCGGCTGCGCGACCCTGGCGACAGCGGCTCGAACCATTTTTGCCGCTCATATATCATGTTCTTTGAACACGCCGACGAAGAACTGCGCCGCCTCGCCGATGAGTGGCTCGAAGGCCAGCGCCGCGAACATGAAGCGTCGATCCAGCGCCTGCGCGACTTACAGGCCGCTTCCGCGTCGTCTCAAATGGCGGAACATGCGCCTGAAATTGGACGCAATGAGCTTTGCCCCTGCGGCAGCGGCAAGAAGTATAAAAAATGCTGCGGACGTTGAGCGGCTAGTATTGCTTAGTCGTTTATGGAAGATAATTCAAATATATAATTTCGTGATTGGATTTCGGCCTGCCAAAATATGACTAGTTAATGTTGGCATGGGTGCAACTCTGGGAGCGCCTGTGCATAAGGGCCTGAAAGCCCGCACTGAAGCGAGCAGAGTTGTACCCATGCTTTACTCAGCGAATGTATAAGTATTTTGAGACGGCTTCTTTAATTGATTTTTTTTGGAGAGAAAAATGAAACGGTTACTTCTATGTCTATGTGCATCTTTTCTATTGGTTCAATCAACGACCTTTGCTGACGAAGTCACGCAATATCCTGACATCCCACGGATCGACGTTCACACTCACATCACCAGCGATGTGGAAGCAATCGAAAAGTTTCATTCCTTACGAAAAGCGTTGAAAGATACCAACAAGATTGATCTCGCTCTCTGGTTGAATCTGGGCGGTGGCAGCGACGCGATGGAAAACAACGACGAAGCCATGGCTGCCGGTCAGGGGCGGATGCTTTGCGCCATCAGCGATTATTCGTCGCACGACGGGTTGAAATACGATCCGGCTGAACTGCAACAATGGTTGGATCGCGGTTATGTCGGTTACAAAATCTGGGCGGGGCCTGCGGGGCGCAAACTGAAACCAGACGAAGACGGCATTCGCTTTGTTGATAACCCCGCTTTAGAGCCGACCTTCGCCAAGATGGAAGAAATCGGCATGGTGGGCGCCTCGATCCATATCGCAGACCCGAACGGCCCCTGGGGCGCCCGCACCAAATGGCTTCCCGATCCGGTCGCGTATTGGAAAGAGATTCTCGCGTGGCGCAATGTGCTCGAACGTCATCCGAATCTGGTCGTGGTCAACGCGCACGGCATGTGGTCGCTCTGTCAGGATGCGCAGATTGATTACTTGCGAAACACGCTGTCAACCTTCCCAAATTTGCACGTCGATTTGGCGGCGACCTTTCAGTATTTCAACCTGGTTGACCGCGATAATCTGCGCGATTTTATGATTGAATATGACGACCGCATCTTGTTTGGAACCGACGTAGGCAAATGGACGGAGCCGGAAGAAACCGAATACAATCGCCAGCGCTTCTTCCAAGCCTTTCAAATATTAGAAACTGACGAAACTATTGCAGGCAGTTTTTTTGGCGATCAGCCGACGCAAGGGTTGAACCTGCCCCGTGAGACGCTGGAAAAAATCTATTACAAAAACGCCGCGAGAATTTATCCGCGCGTCAAAGAAAGCCTTCAAGCGCTTGGTTATTCCGTCGAGTAAGAATTATGTCAATACACAAACTTACATCGCGTCGGGCGAATGGCATTCATGGCAGTTCTGCCCCTGCCAGTCGTCGCCAAAGCCGCGCGGGTGATAGAAGTCTTGTTTTTTATAATCCATATTGGCAATTACGTCCCATCCTTCTCCCTGGCGAATAATTGTGTGGCAGAGGTTGCAATCGTTTGAGATGACTTTCGGCTCGGCGTCTTGAGTTCGGTGGTTATCGTCATGACAGCGGTAGCAGCCAGGGAACTGAAAGTGGCCGATGTTCCACGGGTATACCGTCCAATCAACTTTCCATTCAGTAAAAATGTTCGTCCGGTAGATTTCCTGCGCTTTATCAATCGCTTTGTCGACGGATTGCTTCATCGCATCGTCCAACTCTTTGCCATCATCAAAATTCGTTAATACGGCGGTTTGAATCGCATCGAGCGCTTCTGGAGTGGTTTCGTATTTTTCCTGCATTGCATCTAGCAAAATGGATTTGATATTCGGAATCTTCGGGTCGATTGCGCCCGCTTGCATCGCAGTATTGATCGCCTGAATCGGCGAAAGATAACGGTGAGAGGGCCGGTTGTGGCAATCAATGCAATCCATCTCGCGAATTTGTTCTTCATCCATTTTCGCAACGTCAAATTCTGTGTTGGTTTCGTCTACATATTCAATAGTGCGTCCATCATCGTACGTCACCCGCACCCAGGGAATAATTTGGCGGTCTTCATCTTGCGGGTAATATTCGAGCTTATGGTCGAGGCCGATATGCCAGTGGATGCCGTGCGACGATTCGTTTTCGGTCACGCCTCCGACTTTCAGCAGCAAGTCTACTTGATACGGCGTATTCTCATCGTCTGAAGCATAAGCCACAATCGATTTTTCAATGGATTGAGAAAACTTTTCCGGCCAGTGGCATTCCTCGCACGTGTCGCGCGCAGGGCGCAACGCTTTGACGGGAGTGTCAATCGGCAAGGTATAGGATTTCGTCACTACGCTGTAGACCTGATAAAGCCCTGAAATTTTGCTTTTCACATACCAGTTGGCGCCGGGGCCGATATGGCATTTGACGCAATCCACCCGCGCATGAGGCGAATTTTGATACGCGGTGTATTCGGGCAGCATCACCTGATGGCAGACCGTGCCGCAGAACGCCGTCGATTCGGTGATGTGATACGCCTGGTATGAACCCACCATCGATAGAATGACGAATATTGTTGTTCCAACCACAAAGATGCCCAGATACACCCGGTGGCGGGGCGAGTTGAGATCAAAGATCGGCAGCGCCTTGTGTTCGATGCCGCGCAACCGCCGTTTATGCTCGCGCCACATTCCAAACGGAATTAACAGCAATCCAAAAATTAAAAAGGCGGGTGCGATTAGATAAATAAGGATGCCGATATAGGGATTATGCGTACCATAAAATAGGTCAAGCAGAATAATGATGCTTTCAGCGATGAAAAATGTGACAGTGACCGTAAAACCAAAAATGGTGATCCAGTTGTCGGATAAGGGATGGCGTTCGCCCGGTTGATTTTGCATAGATACAGCGCTGCCTTTCTACACCATGCAATTAAGTTCAGAACAGAAGAAATAATATCTATTAAAATAACAAAAAAAGGGTTGACTGTTCACGCTCGCCCTATCGGTCGCTTATTGTAAGCAACTGGATATTAATTAAGGCATCGCGGCCTCATCCAAGAAGGAGAGCGTCCTGTTTGGATGATTTCAGAACAACATAACAAATGCTGCATACATTAATGCAGAAAACATAACAATGACCAACGAAATTGAAATGAAGCTGTTTACGACAGAGAGATCGATTTTCATTTTGTCTCTCCCCCGGTAAAGTATGTAAACCAGGATTTATCCTGGTTTGATCTGCATATCAATTTCTTTTATAAACGAATAGACAATTGCGCGTCAATTCATGCAAAACAACTGTATCTCTATTTCAAGCGTAACTGAATAAAGTCTTAGCTGTCAACTAAAATCTGATATTAAAGGTAATAAATAAATTTTAGTATTTTGGTAATGATTCAGCGCCTGTAATTTCACCGGCTCTCTTTTCATAACAAAACGGATTTTTGACAAGCGCTCTAAGAAAAATAAAAATAATGCTACGATTGAATGTAAGGTGAAAATAAATATTCGTTTTTCGATTATTGGTTTCTAATTAACAATGTATTATAAATTTTCAAGGACCCAATTCAGGACAAACCACTTATGAAGACCCATCTCTTTCGCTTTCTCCTCTTTGTTTTTTCATGCTTGATCTTGCAGATTGGCGCGGCGGCCCCGCCTGAAACGTCTCAGTGGGTCGCAATTGAAGAATTAACGGATGAATTTGATGGTTCGGTAATCAATGCGGATAAATGGCATGATTACAATCCGCAATGGAAAGGCCGTCAACCGGGGCTCTTTTCGAAAAAGAACGTCGCGGTTTCCAATGGCGAATTATTGCTCACTGCGCGGGCTGAGGCGCTGCCTGACCTGCCAGAAGGGTATCATACTTTCACGACGGCGGCGGTGAAAAGCAAAGCAATTGTCAAGTACGGCTATTTCGAAATTCGTTGTAAACCCATGGATTCGCGCGCGTCCAGCGCTTTTTGGTTTTATGAAAGTACGCCCGAAATCTGGACCGAGATCGACGTTTTTGAAATAGGCGGCAAAGCGCCCAAACATGAAAATTCCTATCACATGAATGCTCATGTTTTTCATACACCCACAATAAAAGAACATATTTCCCATGCAGGCATCTGGAAATCTCCCTACCGGTTAGCCGATGAATATCATATTTATGCGCTTGAGTGGGACGAGGAATCGTTGAAATGGTATGTTGACGGCAAGATCGTTCGGACGTTTAAGAACGACCACTGGCATCAGCCGTTGCGCATGAACTTCGATAGCGAAACCATGCCCGAATGGTTTGGGCTTCCTGATGCAGAAAACCTTCCTTCGACTTTTCACATTGACTATGTTCGATCATGGAGAAAAGTGGATGCGACGGACGAGAAGCCGTAGGTTCCCTCCTGTGCGTTTTCTGTCATTGAATTGCATCGCGCTCAAAAGACTGCTTCCGGTTTGCTCGGCGTTTCTATTTGGTGCATTCGCCTTATACTAAAGCAAAAATTTTTAATGGCGGATGAAAGAATAAACAATGGAATTTATGTCTTGGAACGTGAACGGAATTCGGGCGGCGGTCCGAAAGGGTTTTTTAGATTTTGTCGCCGAGGCCGACCCGGATGTCTTGTGTTTGCAGGAAGTCCGCGCCGAACCCGATCAAGTGGATTTGCCACTGCCTCAATATCATATCTATTGGAACTCAGCGGAGAAAAAAGGCTATTCCGGCGTGGCCACGCTGACGAAGAAAAAGCCAATCAACGTCACCTATGATATGGGCGTCGAAAAACACGACCACGAAGGGCGCGTGGTTACGCTTGAATACAAAAGCTATTTTCTCGTGAATGTCTACACGCCCAATTCAAAACGCGGACTCAACCGCCTCGAGTATCGCACCCAAGAGTGGGACGTCGATTTTTTGGCCTACGTAAAAAAATTAGAAGAAACTAAACCCGTTATTTTTTGCGGCGACCTGAACGTCGCCCACACAGCAATCGACTTGGCCAACCCCAGAAGCAACGAACGCAACGCAGGGTACACCATCGAAGAGCGCCGCAGTTTTGACGCGATTGTCGAGAGCGGGTTTGTTGACACGTTCCGCGAATTTACCAAAGAGGGCGGGCATTATTCCTGGTGGAGCAACTTTGGCCGCGCGCGCGAAAAGAACGTGGGCTGGCGCATTGATTATTTTTGCATCTCGCAAGCGCTGCGCAAGAAATTAAAAGAAGCGACCATCTTGCCTGAAGTCCAAGGCTCCGACCATTGCCCGGTGCGGATTGTGTTGAAATAGCGCGCCGTCGGCGTGTTACGCAACGCTTGCCGTCACTCCCCATACTCGGCGCCGATGGAAATGAGATAGTCGCGAAAGCCCGCTAGATATTCTTTTTCTGAAATGACATGTCCATCATTATGCGTACCGTGGATTTCTAGAAACCACTTCGGCTCGGGCGCGGCGTCAAACAACGCCTGTCCGTGATGGAAGGGGATCAACTCGTCGTCAAAACTATGCGCGACCAAGACGGGCGCGTTTAACTGGGGGATTTTTTCGATTGAATTATATTCAATCACACTCACCCGCCGCACAGGCAAAAACGGATATATTTCCTCGCCCAAATTGGTGATCGACGTAAAGCCGCTCTCAACCACTACGCCGTCAGCCTCGACTCGCGACGCCAGATCGACCGCAATCGACGCCCCGAGCGAGCGCCCAAAGATCACCAAGGGGCGCTGCGGGTTCTGCGCCCATAGCCATTCATACGCCGCCTGTGCGTCGAGGTAGGTGCCCTTTTCGCTCAAGCGACCGCCGCTGGAACCAAACCCCCGGTAATCAAAGATAAAGACATTCAAGCGAATGGAATGAAACTGACGGAACGATTCGAGCCGATAGCTGATATTGCCGGCGTTTCCATGACAAAACAGCAGAGTCGCGACCGGGTTATCGTGTGTTAGATACCAGCCGTGAAGCGTAACGCCGTCGGATGATTGAAAGGTTACGTCTTGATAGTCGAGGCCGATTGAATCAGGCGTTGCAACGATTCGGCTTTTGGGAACCCAAACGGTGGCGCGTTCAAACCAGCGTAAACTGAAATAAACCAGGAAAGAGACGACCAGCAACGAAAAGAAGGATGCCATGAGTAAGAAGAAAATGCGTTTCAATCCACAATCCCTGTACAAAAAATTAGGGCAAAAGCAAACAACCAGAGCATTGAAACGTGAGACAAGAAGTAAACGGAGGAGGAGGGATTCGAACCCTCGATACAGTTTCCCGTATGCCGGTTTAGCAAACCGGTGCCTTCAGCCGCTCGGCCACCCCTCCGGAAAAGATTGTTCTATTTTAGTGTAGACGCCGCGCCCGCGAAACCCGCCCCTTCTCAATTAAACGGTGGGGGTGGGATTCGAACCCACGGTACAGTTTCCCGCACTCCGGTTTTCAAGACCGGCGCCTTAAACCAGCTCGACCACCCCACCTGTTGTCTTTATGATTTTACCAATCAAATTTAGAGACGCATCCAAGTGACCGGCTGACTCTACCACGGAGTTTATAACTCAATCCGCCTCTGCGTTCAAGGAATTCAACGCCGACAATCGGCTTGGATGGTCATTTTCGTTTGAATTCGATATACTTATTATGGATTTTACTTGGGGAGCATGTTGGTTGCGTATCAGGCTTATACTCATTTTTTCTATGATTTTCACAACGGCGCTCACATGGGCGGGCGGACCGTTGCAGATATGGAACGACCAAGCGGTGGTTTGGGACTCGTCGACGTTTCCAGTTCCTTACCATCTTGACCAGGGCGCACTCGGCCCCTTTTCCGCCGAAGAAGCCAAATCCCTTATTGAACAAGCCTTCGCTTTGTGGAGCCGCGTCGCCACATCCTCCATTTCATTTATGGCAGGCGGGGCGATGCCGATTGATATTGACGGCGCCAATTACCTTGATTACATCGACGGTCGCGCACCGGGGTTCAATCCCATTATTTTTGACGACGACGGCGGCATCACAGAAGCGGTGTTTGGTCAGAACGCCCAAAATGACATCCTGGGCTTCGCCAGCATCACCGAAAGCAATGAGACCACCATTCTTTCATCCCAAGTGGTGTTCAACGGGGCTTATCTCACCGCCCAAAATATTTCGGCGGCCGCCTATCAAGCCACCATCTTACATGAATTGGGCCATTGGATTGGCTTAGACCACTCTCAATTGCTGCGCCACATCGCCAACGACGGCGTCGGCTCCAATGACGTTTGGACGCCGATCATGTTCCCCACAACCACTGACGACGAAACCCAACGCACCTTGCTTACTGATGATGACCAGTGGGCGTTGTCCAATTTATATCCCCGCGACGGCTTCCATGAATCGACAGGCTCGATTCGCGGGCTGATTCAACAATATACGGAAGAAAAGCCCGGGTTGAACGTCATTGCGCGCCGGGTGGGCCATGTAACCGATCATATCTATTCGACGGTCAGCGGCGCCTTTGATACGCTGGGCGGGTCGTTTGAATTTAACGGACTCCCGGTTGGGGACTATCAGGTTTACATTGAACCGGTCGACTTGTTCTACCGGGGCAGTTCGTCGGTGGGGCGTTACGCCGCAACATTTAACAGCCTGTCGTTTCGGGACCCGCCGCCCGCGCAATACTTTCATACTGGCGACGACCGCATCAACCGCAGCCGTTGGACGCCCATTTCAGTTGAGGCGAACAGCACAAACAACGAAATTAACTTTGATCTGAATTTCGACATCGCTTCATTTGACGAAAATGATTCTCAACTTTTCGGATTGCCCGATGAGCAAATTGGCGCGGCGCCGCCCAACGCATCCACCCGCTACCAATACATTATGACCCTGGGCGGCAATGAAACGGCTGTCGAAATCAAAGTGAATAGCGCCCCTGATTCGCTGTTTGATTTATTGGTTGGAATGGAGCGGCGTCCCGGCGCGTTTGATCTGCCCACGGCGAGCAGCGTCAACGGCAACGCGAAGTTTCTGCTAACGCCGTCAAGCGACCCTCCGTTGCAGATTGCGCGCTATTTCATCGCAGTGCGAAACCGTTCGGAGGTTGATGCGCCCTTTACCCTGACGACCCAAACGCCAACAGCGAACACTCGCGTAGACTACGAACTGTATCGCTAGCCATATCAAATGTTCTTCGAGAAGAGAACCAAATCTCTGATGAACTGTTTTGTAGTAGAACGATATTTATAAGCAGAATGACGGTCATTCATGTATAAAACAATTTGCGTGGTTTTCATCCTTGCAGCGACAGCGCTTTCAGTGCATGCTGGCGGCCCATTGATTATTGTGAATGAGCGTGAAACCGTCTGGCCAGGCAATCTCGTCACATACTCCGTTGATCCAGGCAAATTGGGCGACCTATCTCACAACGACGCCGCGTTTTTGGTCGAGCAGTCGTTCCAGGCATGGAGCGATGTCGATACATCGTTGCTGCGCTTTCAGCGAGCGAACAATTTGTCCCGCGACGTGGATTCATCTAATTATAAAAATGTAAACAATTATCTGCCTCGAAACGTGGTGAACCCCATCATTTTTGACGACGATGGGGAAATTATCGAAAACATCTTTGGGTCTGGTTCCAAACAACAAATTTTAGGCGGAGCGCTCCCTGAATATATTGGAAACCGGATCGTGCGGGCGGAGATCATCTATAACGGATTGTTCTTTTCGAGCAACAACTCCAGCGACGAAGAAATTCTGGTCACGATGAAGCATGAAGCCGGGCATATCTGCGGGCTAGACCATACCCAACACTCGCGGCAGTTCGCCAACAACGGCATTGACGAAGACGACGCCGCGCTTTCGATCATGTATCCGACCACGTCAGATGATGATGCGTTTCGTTTGGCCCTCAGTTTCGACGACCGGATCGCATTGTCGAATTTATATCCCGGCACGAACCATTTGCCCAATTCAGGCCGCGTAACGGGCAGGGTGCGGCGCGGCTCGCGTCAGTTGCCCGGCGTCAATGTGATCTTGCGCGACGTCGAAGACCCATTTTTCAACATCATGTCAACCGTCACGGGCACGTTTGATAAAAACCAGGGGACGTTTGAGTTTACTGGCGTGCCTCCAGGGAAGTATCACGTATTGGTTGAGCCGATTGACGATGTGTTTACTTTGGCCTCAAGCGTGGGGCAGTACGCCGAGTCGCTTAACGACGATTCGTTCAAGAATCCAGTCAAGATTGAATATTACAACGACTCTGACGAGGCGTCAGAAGGGCGCAGCGTTGCAACTGTGATTGAAGTAAAAAAAAACCAGTCAAAAGATAACATCAACATCCAGGTTGATTCTAACAATACGACGGATGATGAATATCGCTACGGCTTGGTTCCAGTCGACGGCGTCATGCGGGGATATACCGATAACGGGCGTTTTTTGTTTGAGCCCAGCGGCGATGAAGACCGCATTGTCTTTCGCATCGAATTTGACTTTGCTACGCGATACTACATCGAAGTGGCGAGAGAGCGCTCAAACGGCTCGCTTGAAACCAGTGAGTTTTTAGCGCCGGACCAACAGACTTCAGTAGAAATTGTATTGTCCAACCGGGGGGATGTTGACTTAGACGACACCCGCTATTTTATTCTCATGGCGACAACAGAATTTCGAAATGTTCCCTTTACGCTCACAACAATAACAGGGGACGAACCGACCCCGACACCAACGCCTGAACCTACGCCCACGCCTGCGCCGACCGCGACGCCGGTCCCGCTCTCAATCGCGGACGTAAACCAGGACGGCGCGGTCAATGCGATTGATCTGTTTTCGTTTGCGCAAGATTGGCAGCGCGCCCATGAAGGCCAGGCGCGTTTTAACAGTTTGTTTGCGGGCGAAGATTCAGGCAAAGTCGACCATTTCGACCTCGTCGCCTGGGCGCGCCTATACTTGCAGGAACACTGAGAACTTGTGCTTATTGCGCCTGCGGCGCTACTTCTTGCGGCGCTTGCGGCCCATCGTGTTTTTGAGAGAAATCAGCAAGAATTTCTTTTAAATGCAACGCCATGTAATCCAAAATCGTCGCGTTGCCTTCCATAACAAACTGGTCGGTGTTTTGCGCGATCAATTCAGCGTTTTCTTGAATAAACGTCACATCATTCACTTTGCCCAACAGGCTATCGAGTTGAATGTCGTTACCGTCAATCTGAAATTGGCCGGTATTGATATTCATACCTTTTATATGATCGCGCGCTTTTTCAAACGCCGGGATGTAGTTGTCCCACATGGTTTGCCCGGCCTCAAATTCGTTGTCTTTGGCTTTTAAGAGAACGCCCAGCACTTCCCTGGTAAACCAAACGTATTCGTCAGGCGACATTTGGGCTTCGCGCAATAATTTGAGATGCTCATTGCCGATGGTGGCGGGCATCATCGCGGCTTGTTTAATGATCTCGCCAATCTTGCCCGCGCCTGAAATTTTTGACGAGACTCCGCCCTTGTCAAACGTCTGGCCGATCTCATCGCCCATTTTGCCGAATGTATCGCCATATTGCTCTGCAAATTTGACTGCGCTGGAACGGACCACAAAATACTCTTTTAAGCGCTCGTCAGTGAATAATTGATTTTCGGGCGGCGTGAAAGCAATCTCCTGGTCGAGCTGCTCATAATTTTGCGTGAGGGTGGTATATTCTTTGGCGATTTCAGTGCCAAACTGAACGGCTTGATAGGCGAAAAAGCCGACCCCGCCAAGCGCTAACACAATCAACAACGCGAGAAATCCGCCGCAGCCTAAACAACCCCACAATAATACTTTTTTTGTACTTGCCATGATTCAAACCCCTTGAAGGTGATATTGGTCTCTCGAACTGACTGGGTCTTGCTTGGAAACAATGCGTAATCATGTTATCACGCGATATGGTAGTTTATATCAAATATAACTACGACCGAAAAGAGGCAAACCTTTCATGCGTTTTTGCGGTTGGCCCTGAATGCCAAAATACCAGCAATGAGTAGCGCGGCAACAGCAACAAACGCCGCGCGGATACAGGCGGCCATATACAATTCGTTCTGAAGAATAATCGGCCACAGCGAAGAGGCTTGCCCGTTCCAGATGGCGTTCCAGTGCAAGACCGGCGATGAGAACTGGGGCAGGTAGACGTTGAATTGCAGCAGCATCGAGGCCAGCGGCATGCCTGGCGCGACCTGGATTTCTGGATAGCGCATCAAAAACGTACGGATCGTTTCAACCGGGTCAATCGCGATGCCGAGCAGTTGGATTACAACCGCAAACGCGCCCAGCGCGATCAGTGCGGCGGATTTCCATTTAGTATTGAACCAGGCGCCGTCATTCAGCCCCGCTGCGCCGATCAACATCACAAAGGGCGTGATCTGAAAGATATGCCTCGGCCCCCAATCAAAACCGCCCGCCCAGTTTTGCCACATCGACATGACAACGAGATAACTTCCGACCAGTAGATACACGCCGCCCGCTAGCCAGCGGTCGCGCTTCCAAAACGGGACTAGGCCAAACAATGCGAACAACAGCGGCGGCGAGTAGAGAAACAAACTGCGCCCCGGCGTGAAGAAAAACCCGTGCAGCCCCACCAATACTGGAGTCGTGAAATGCACGCCTTCGCTCTGGTCTTCGTAGCCCGTCGAGAAAAATGAATCAAAGCGGTATTGATTATAGAGAAGAACCACGAGGCCAAACACAGCCCACGGCGCCGCGAAGGCGATAATGCGCGTCCAGTCGATTTGAATGGGCGACTCTTTTTTATCAGGATCAATCAGCAGCAACCACAGCGCAGCCAGCCCGGTGACCAGGGTGTCGGGCCGGGTGAAGACGCCGTACGCCCAACAAAACCCGGCGAGCAGGTACCACTTCCACAGGCCGTTTTGTCGCGCCTGGAACAGCGCCCAAAATGCAGCGAGCAGACACAGCGCCGTCAGCGGTTCGGTGAAAAACGTGCGTCCATGCTGCCATTGGTAGGTACCAAAGGCGTACAATAATCCGCAAATGATTGTCCACTGGGTTTGAACGCCCACCAATAATAATAAATCGACCAACACCACGACCGTCAGCGCAGAAATGAGGATGGTAAACACACTCGCCCAGATTTTCAGAAAGAAATAGCCGTCGGGGTCTACAATGTCTGGAATCTGGTCTTCCATTGTTCCGGGAGGCTGCTGCATCCAAGCGGCGAAGTCGAGTTCTTCGCCGGGGTAGAGCATTCGTCCCAGCGCCATCCAAGACGCGGCGGCGACGGGCAACCCGAGGCCGTATTGGGCGTACTCTTTGCCGTCGATGCCTCTCTTGCTTGCGAACCCCGCCGGAAACGCGGGGATCGCGCCGCGCTGGCCCTCTAGCAGCGAAAGCGTTGTACGCAGGTTGATCTGTTCGTCCGGCGTGGTCAGAAAATGCCCCGGCAGAAACAGTAAATAAACGCTCAGCGTCGCGCCAAAAAAAGCAAAGACAATCCGTCGCCGCGCCGATGGGATATTCGTCATGGGTTCCCTATTTTTTCAGCCGCTTGTTCGTTGATTCGCCAGTGATATACTACGTTCTTGCGGAGACCCAGGCTAGCAATCCGCTTCACAAAACTGAATACATAAAGGAACCAATTCGATGTCCGGCCATTCTAAATGGAGCACGATTAAACACAAGAAAGCCAAACTCGACGCTGCGCGGGGCAAGGTTTTTACCAAGATTATTCGCGAGTTGACCACCGCAGCGCGCATCGGCGGCGGCGACCTTTCCAGCAACCCGCGCCTACGCACCGCCGTTGACGCCGCCCGCAGCGCCAACATGCCCAAAGACAATATTGATAAAGCCATCAAAAAAGGTACGGGCGAACTGCCCGGCGTTACCTATGATGAAATGACCTACGAAGGCTACGGCCCTGGCGGCGTGGCGGTCTTTCTTGAAGTATTGACCGATAACAAAAACCGCATCACGGCGGAACTGCGCCACATGTTTAGTAAATTCGGCGGCAACCTGGGCGAATCGGGCAGCGTCGCTTGGATCTTTGAGCGCAAAGGCCAAGTCATTCTAGAAGCGGAAGAAGGCCAGACGCTCAACGAAGATGAGATCATGGAAACCGCCATCGACGCCGGCGCCGAAGACGTTGAATTTGATGACGGCTACTGCACTGTCTCCACTAGCGTTGAAGACTTCAACGCTGTCTCGGAAGCGCTTCGTGAAAAAGGCTTCAACGTGACCGAAGCCAATCTGACCCGCATCCCCAGCACTACGGTTGCGCTCGAAGGCAAAAACGCTAACACCATGTTGAAGCTGATGGACCATCTCGAAGATAACGACGACTTGCAAAACGTCTACGCAAACTTCGATATCCCCGAAGAAATCATGGCGGCGATGGAAGCCTAAGCGCACCATTCATATCAAATATCCAAAGGCGGGGCGTTTGCTCCGCCTTTTTTTATTAATATGAAATCCCCTCTCCCTCTGGGAGCAATGTCATTGACTTAAGACTTTTAGCCCCCCCCCCTTTTTAAGGGGGGATGGCGCTGAAAGCGACAGGGGGGATTCGGGCGCAACGCGTTGCGCCATACGAACAATTTAGATTACAATGCCTTTATGATAACAGTCCCTCCCTTACGAATTTTAGGCATTGACCCTGGCTTGCGGTTTACCGGCTTTGGGGTTGTTGACGCGGTCAATCGGCAGGCGAAGTTAGTTGAATACGGCGTCATCACGACAACATCCGATGCGCCGCTGCCGGAACGCCTCAAAATCATCCATGACGGCGTCGCGGCGGTGATAGAAAAGCATCAGCCCGACCGCATGGTGTTCGAGAAGCTGGTGTATTGCAAAAATGTGTCCATCGCGCTGCTATTGGGGCAGGCGCGGGCGGCGGCGATCCTCGCGGGGGCGCAACAGGCGATGCCGATGGATGAATACAGCCCGGCGGAAATCAAACAGGCCGTGGTCGGCAAGGGCCGTGCTTCCAAAGAACAAGTACAAAAAATGGTGCGGCTGCTGCTGTCGCTCGCTGAAACGCCGGAGCCGGACCACGCAGCGGATGCGTTGGCGGCGGCGCTGACCTATATTCACTCCAAACCCGTTCACGACCTCTTGCAGCGGGCGCGCAAATAACCCACAATCCAAAACATGATTGACTTTCTCTCTGGAACGCTGACCGACAAGCGCGAGACCTACGCCATCGTCGGCGTGGGCGGCGTCGGGTTCCGCGTGAACATTCCACTGTCCACTTATCGTGAGTTGCCCCGCAGCGGCGAGGCGGTGCATTTATTTACTGTGCTTATCGTACGCGAGGATGATCTGAAGTTGTTCGGCTTTGCTACCGAAACCGAGCGCGATCTGTTCAATATATTGTCCAGCCTTAGCGGCGTGGGCGGAAAACTGGCGATGGATATACTCTCGTATGTCCCGGCGCCGCTGCTGGCGCAGGCGGTGCAACGCGATGAGCCAGCGCTGCTGTGTCAGGCGCCCGGCGTTGGCAAAAAGCGGGCGGAGAAGATCATCTTTGAACTCAGCCGTCAAAAACACCCATTATTGTTGATGACGACATCAACAGGGTCGGGCGGCGAAGAGGTTCCTATCACCGATGCGGGCCAGGAAGCGCACGAAGCCCTGTTAGCGCTTGGACTCAAACCCGCCGACGCCCAACGCACCCTTTCAAAAGCGGTTGAAACCCTCAGCGCCGAAGCCGAAGTCTCCTCCCTGATTAAAGAAGCCCTCAAATATCGCTAAACGCCGCTTGGAGGATGAATTCAGCCAAATTGTCCGCTCTTTTTTGTGAGGGATAGATCGTTGCATCTGTTTTATCTTACTAATACATATAGGTTTATGGAATAAAATCCAATGCTTTCCTCGTGATATTTCTATCCGATTCTACTGAACTTTCCTGTCTCGCCATTCTCATTCTAATCTCCAGGTGGAGTCTTTTTTATATGATTACGTAGTAATCATCTGTTTTTAAATGGGTTAGGTAAAAAGATGGCATTTGCGCTTTCAATCACATTCTTACAAATTGAGTAACGGCTTCGATTACAAATTCGATTTCGAATCTCTCAATTCGTCAAATCGATATTCTAATTTCGAAAAAAAATGTAGCAAAATCAGTAGGTAAGAACAAACTTTATACTAGTTTTCTTTGTTTTTATGTTTGGTATGACAATTGATATAAGAAAACCCGAATGAACGAAACTCAGTTAATGTCATTCAACTTGGAAGGAGACAAAATCGTGGGTAAATCAGTAATGATCGTGGACGACGCCGCATTCATGCGCGCGACATTGAAAGATCTCATCAGCAAAGGCGGTTTCGAAGTCGTTTCAGAAGCCGAAAACGGCCGGGACGCAGTTGATAAATACAAAACCTTTAAACCTGACCTGGTCACCATGGATATCACCATGCCAGAAATGGACGGGCTTGAAGCGCTGAAGAAGATTAAAGAAATTGACGGCAACGCCAAAGTGATTATGTGCAGCGCAATTGGTCAACAAGCCAACGTTTTATCGGCAATCAAATCCGGCGCGAGTGATTTTATCGTCAAGCCGTTCCAGCCAGACCGGGTGCTTGAAGCGCTCAACAAAGTTGCTGGTCAATAACTGTCGCATCAGGATACCGCCTAAGGAGCAACACCGTGAAAGTAGAATTTATTAATCCGTTTATTGAAGCAGCGTCTCAAGTGTTGGAAGAAATCGCCCAATTAAAATCGGAGCGAGGCGCACTTCGGCTGAAAAATACCAATGAGCCTTTTCGAGATGTCTGCGCCATTATTGGTTTGGTTGGCGATGTTCAGGGGCAAGTCATTTATGGCTTTGACCAAACCACCGCGCGCAGCGTGGTCTCTAAAATGATGATGGGCGCCGAAGTTACCGAATTTGACGAAATGGCCCGTAGCGCCCTGGGCGAACTCGGCAACATTATCTCAGGCAAAGCCTCCATCGGAATGGAAGAACTCGGCCTCATGATTGACTTATCGCCTCCGACCCTGGTCATGGCGCAAAACGTCCACATTTCAACCTTGAAGATTCCAATGATCGTGGTCCCGCTCGATACCGAATGCGGAATCATTGATTTATATGTTGGAATTGAACAGAAAGAGAAATAACGATGAGCGTCACCGCAACCATTCCCAATTCTGAGAAAACTCAAACGCCGGCCGCCAGTCGGTTTCTGTCTCCGGCGATGAGCGACAAAGAGTTTAAAGAATTACGCAGCCTCATCTTCGATTCCATTGGGATCGAAATTCGCGAACACAAAAAACACTTGCTGGTGAATCGCCTCGCCAAACGGCTGCGCCAATTGGGGCTGCCGCGCTTTAGCGACTATCTCGGGTATCTGGAAACCAGCCAAAACCGCCATAAAGAAATGGTTGAGTTGGTTGACGCCGTCACCACAAACAAGACTGACTTCTTTCGCGAACCCAAGCATTTTCAAGTGATGGA
Organism: Candidatus Hinthialibacter antarcticus; assembly: GCA_030765645.1. Lineage (NCBI taxonomy): Bacteria > Candidatus Hinthialibacterota > Candidatus Hinthialibacteria > Candidatus Hinthialibacterales > Candidatus Hinthialibacteraceae > Candidatus Hinthialibacter > Candidatus Hinthialibacter antarcticus. The sequence goes on from JAVCCE010000077.1 coordinate 49,220, forward strand.
TGAAGTCTCGTTACCAGCGCTGTTAGCAGACCCGGCGCGAAACAATCGAAATGTGAAAGTTTGGTGCTCGGCGTCTTCGTCTGGCGAAGAGCCTTATACCTTAGCGATTTGTTTAGCGGAATATTTTCAGAAGAAGCCTGGATGGACGTTTGAAATTCTCGCGTCTGATGTTTCTGAAACCATGTTGCGCACGGCGGCGTCTGGCATCTACCCGGAAGAGCGCATCCAGCCGGTTCAGTTTGAGTTATTACGAAAATATTTTCTCAAAGGCGAGAAACGCTACAAAGTCAAACCGGAACTGACCAAGCACGTTACCTATAAAAAAATCAACCTGAAACACGATTTTCATAATTCGCTATCGGGTTATGACATTATTTTTTGCCGCAACGTATTGATTTATTTTAACCAGGATTCACAAGACCAAATCATTGAAAAACACTGGCGCGTATTAAAACCCGGCGGCTACTTATTTTTGGGGCATAGCGAAACGCTCCATAAAACCAGCGGTCTGTTTGAATACATCGCGCCGTCTGTTTATCGAAAACCTATGAAAAGCGCCTAGCACCGGAGGAACACCATGTCATTTGATACGCAACAATATATAGAACTCTTTTATCAAGATGCAGAAGAACATCTCCAACTGATGACGGACGCCTTGTTGGATATGGAAAAAGACTCGGGCGATAAAGAGGCGCTTGGCGCGCTCTTTCGCGCGGCGCATACGCTGAAGTCGTCATCTGCGATGGTGGGTTTTATGCACGTGAGTGAATTCACCCACAAAATGGAAGACCTGATCGGCCATTGGCGCGACAGCAACGCGACCATCACAACCGAACAAGTGAACCTGCTCTTCAGTTCATTTGACGTGTTAAAAGATATGCTCGCCCATTTGCAGGAATCCGCCGCTGAAGAAGAAAAGAACCAGGTCAAACACAAAGCGAGCGACTTGATCGCAGTCTTCAAGCAAATCGTTTCCGGCGAAGAGCCTGAGCAGGAAGCAAGCAATGATGGCAAGAAAAAGCCGCGCGTTCGCTTGGATGAAGAATTGCGCAACCGCGTCGAAGAATTTCGCTTGGCGGGCGAACATATTTATGAACTGAATGTTGAATTTAAGGCCGATGTTCAAATGGCCATGACCCGCGCCTACTTGATCGTCAGTAATGTAGAAAAAATTGGCAATTTAATTGCCAGCGATCCGTCAATCGACGGCGACGGCGAAGAATTTGGAACCCACTTTACTGCGCTCATCGCTTCACATGAAAGCGAAGACAATGTGAAAGCCGCTTGCGATATTTCTGACGTCGAGAGCACGCAAGTCAGAGAAGTGACCGAGTCGGAACAGTTCGAATGGGGCGAAGAACAAGAAGCGGCGTCTCTCGCAGCAGCGCAAGTCTCAACGCCGGAGACGGAATCGCCAACGCCGGAAGCGCAAGCCGCCGATGCGGCGGTTGCGAAAAAAGTCGAGACCTCATTTGATCGTCGGGAAGACCGCTCAAAAACGCAGACCGTGCGCGTGAATATTGAAAAACTCGATCGTCTGCTCAATCTGGCCGCCGAACTCGTGATTCAACGCGGGCGCGCTTACGAACTGACGCAAGGTTTAGTCGCAGCGAATGGAAAAGGCGGTCCCGAAGAAGAACTGCTCGACGTGATTACCCAACAGGGCATGTTCATGTCGCAGCTGCAAGAAACCATCATGGAAGCGCGTATGGTGCCGATGGGCATGGTGTTCTCGCGTTTCCGCCGCGTGGTGCGCGACCTCGCCCAAGCAAGAGGAAAGAAAGTCAGCCTGGTCATCGAAGGCGAAGAAACCGAACTCGATAAAAAGATCATCGACCAGATCGGCGATCCGTTGATGCACATGGTGCGTAACGCCGTCGATCACGGACTCGAAACAACCGAAGACCGCAAAGCCGCAGGCAAAGCCGCCGAAGGCGAGTTGCATCTGGACGCGATTCATCAAGGCAACAACATCGTGATTAAAGTGCGCGACGACGGTCACGGTCTCAACGCAGACAAACTCAAAAACAAAGCGATTGAAAAAGGCGTCATTACGCCGGAAGAAGCGGCTTCGATGAGCGATAAAGAAGCGTGGCATTTGATTTTCCGCGCGGGCTTCTCGACCGCCAAAGAAGTGACCGACATCTCGGGCCGCGGCGTCGGCATGGACGTTGTGCGCCGTTCCATCGAGCAGCTGGGCGGTTCCGTCGAGATCGACTCGAAAATGGGAGAGGGCACGACCTTCTCGCTTAAACTGCCGCTGACGTTGGCCATCATTCAAGCCTTGCTGGTCGAAACGCACGAAGAACTTTACGCATTGCCGATATCCGCTGTTTCAGAAACCATTCGCATCGAACGCAGCGAAATCTTTAGCGTTCAAGGCAAAGGCAAAGTAATTCGTCTGCGCGATGAAGTGGTCCCCATTTTGAACCTGAGCCGCGTGGTGGGCAAAAAAATGGACGACGATGAAGATGAGCGCTTGTATGTTGCGGTGTTGCGCCAGGGCAATAATTATGTCGGCATCATTGTCGACCGCATGGTCAACGAGCAAGAAATCGTAATCAAATCATTGGGCGGAGAAGTCTCAAGAGCAGCCTACATCGCGGGCGCCGCGATCTTAGGCAATGGAAAAGTCATTCTGATTCTTGATACAGCGTCATTGGTTGAAAAATCGCTTGGATCCGCCGCTTGAACTGTTGATCGGCGTTGAGGGACTACTAGAGAAAGAGGGAGATCATGAATTCTAAAATCCGGGTACTTGTGGTTGACGATTCCGCCTTAATTCGAAAAATGCTTTCGGATTTGTTGAACCAAAACCCTGAAATTGAAGTTGTCGGTTCGGCGCAAGACGGGGCGTTTGTCATGAGGAAAATTGAACAACTCAAGCCTGACGTCATTACGCTTGATGTCGAAATGCGCACCAAGGGCGGGCTTGAAGTGTTACCTGAAATTGTCCGGGAACATCATATCCCGGTGATAATGGTGAGTGCTCATACCGAACAAGGCGCTCACTCGACATTAAAAGCGCTCGAACTTGGCGCAGTGGATTTTGTGACCAAGCCTCAGGCCGGTTTAGGCGTGAATCTGGAAGAAATTGTCGATGCGTTATGCCAAAAAATTATTGCGGTTGGCCGCTCTCGCGCCCGGACGCCCCAGCGGACGTTAACCGCTTTGCATAAACCGACAGCCTCGCGTCCTGTTTTACAGCGCCCCATTATTCCCGCATCGTGCGGCAAGGTCGACTTGATTGCGGTCGGCGCTTCAACCGGCGGGCCGGAAGCGCTGAGAGAATTATTGGTTAACTTGCCCGGAAACTTGCCCGGCATTTTAATCGTACAACACATGCCCGCAGGCTTTACCAAAGCGTTCGCAAACCGGCTTGACGGGCTTTGCGCGATGCATGTGAAAGAAGCCGAAGAGGGAGACCCCGTCTCAAAAGGGACCGCATTAATTGCGCCCGGCAGCCATCACATGGAACTGGTGCGCTCTGGCAGCGGTTACCGCGTCCGGTTGTTGGATACGGACCCGGTCAACCGCCACCGTCCCGCTGTGGATGTTCTCTTTAATTCCGTCGCGCGCCTGGTTGGCAAGCGTTGCGTCGCCATTCAAATGACCGGCATGGGCGGCGACGGTTCACGCGGCTTGTTGAATATTTTTGAGACGGGCGCGATGACCATCGCGCAGGACCAGGATTCATGCGTCGTGTTTGGAATGCCCAAAGAAGCGATCAAGTTGGGCGCGGCGACCCATATTCTACCGTTACAACAAATTGCGCCGTTTGTCACTAAGAGCCTCGGTGTTGAGCGTCAAATGCAAATGGCGGCGTCGAACTAAAGAATATCTCATCATCGCGTTTGAAAAATCAAAAACGCCAATTGATAATTAAATATCCGTTGGCGTTTTTCTGTTTTCGATGAGAACGCTATCCGCTAGTTTTTGCGAAAATCACTCGCTGAGAGTCCACACCGCGACATCACCCGATACATCGCTTCGCGGGTCAGCCTCGCTTTTGATGCGGCGTCGCGAACGTCGCCTTCGGTTTCATCCAGCAATTTTTTGATATACGCCGTCTCGGCGCGCAACAACGCGTTATCGCGAAATGATTTAAAATCTTGCGAGGTATCCACAGCGGGTTGGGCGGCTGCGGAGGCCGCTTGCGGCGGTGTTACGCCGTCTAGCGATAAATGTTCCGGGCCAATTTTTGCGCCGTCGCATTGGAAGAAAGCCGATTCAATCACAAAACGCATTTGCCGGATATTGCCGGGCCAGGGATACGCGCACAACATTTTTAATGCGTCCGTTGAGAATTCAATCTCTCTCTCATTGCTTTCTCTGATGCGCGCAAGAAACTGCTGAGCAATCACGGGGACGTCATCGACGCGCTCGCGCAACGGCGGCAGGCTGATGCGCACTGCTGAGATGCGGTAAAACAAGTCGGTGCGAAACGATCCCGTCTTGGTTTCCGCGTGCAGGTCGCGGTTGGTGGCGCAAATGATGCGAAAATCGCTCACCGTTTCTTTGGTAGCGCCGACCGGGCGAAAGCGCCCTGTTTCGAGACAGCGCAATAATTTCGGTTGGATGTCGGCTTCAATTTCACCCACTTCATCTAAGAACAACGAACCGCGGTGCGCGGCTTCCAACAAACCCTTGCGTTCGACCGCGCCTGTGAATGCGCCTTTGGTGGAGCCAAACAATGTCGCTTCGATCAAGGTGTTTGGCGTTGCGGTGCAATCCATAACAACGTATGAATGAGATTTGCGCTGGCTGTTGAGATGGACGGCTTCGGCGATAAATTCCTTACCCGAACCGGTTTCGCCTTCGATCAAAATGGGCAGCGAACTATGCGCCGCCCGCAAAACGGCTTCATAGACCGGCGCCATGATTTGAGACGGGCCAATCACGCCCGAAAATTCAAAATTGTGGTCAATGACCTTGCGCCGATAATCTTGACCGCGCCGTAAGTTACAGATTTCTTCGAGGCGCTCTAGCTTCTCTAATAGAATACCGCTAGTAATTGGTTTGGCGATAAAATCCCACGCGCCCTGGTGCATCGCCTCGACGGCTTTTTCAATCGTGCCGAAGCCTGTGACGATAATGGTTAACATGTTAGGGAACTGCAAGCGGATTTTTTTCATCAATACGATGCCGTTTTCTTTTCCCAGCATCAAATCAATGATCGCAACATCAATCGGGTGAGTTGTCACCAGATCGAGCGCCGCTGACGGGTTGGACGCTGCGTGGACCAAATATCCGCTCCGCTCTAAAATCGATTTGAGCGCATCGAGCACCATGACGTCATCATCGACCACTAAGATAGTGATCGACTTCTTGTTCTTCTTTTGAGCTTCTGTCGTATTTGTTTTCATTTTGATTCACAGAATATTAAATTACACATCTTGATAAGATTGTAATCACGCAGGTTACAACCGTAATGTGAATTTTCAACTTATAAAAAATATCTCTACGGCGTATCTGACATGACGCCAAAGAGGCTGTGGCTGTAACTCATTATATATGTGTTGGTTATGGAGGTGCTGGGCGCGGATGTTTATTCGCCATTATTTATCTGTACCGATACCGAGAATTGGCGCCGGGATTGCTTTTCCTTAAGGTCATAACAAATACGCAAATCAGGTTACGGCCTGAAACGAATTTTGCGATCAACTCTACATAATGTATGGAGGCTCTCATGGGCGCCGAAACTCAACAAGATTTACAGATCAACCAATACGTTAGTTTTGTCTTGCACGGCGAAGAATACGGCGTGCCCATTCTTAGCGTACAAGAAATCATTCGTCACGAAACGCTGACCCGCGTCCCGCAAAGCCCGGAATTTGTTGACGGTGTATTAAACTTGCGCGGACAGGTCATTCCCGTCATTAACTTACGCCGCAAATTCGGCTTGCCCGCATGCGAACAAGATAAAGCGACCCGCATTATTGTCGTTGAAGTAAGCGACCGGGTAATGGGCATTGTCGTCGACGAAGTATCTGAAGTGTTGCAGGTCAACCCCGACGACGTCTCCAGCACGCCGCCGATGGGAACGCAGGTGCGCCATGATTTTATTTCCGGCATGGCCAAGATCGGCGAAACTCTGGTGATTTTGTTGGAGATCGACAAAATTCTCACCACCGAAGAAAAAATTCTCGCAGAAGAAGCTGTTGCGTAACGCAAAAACAACGTTGCGTAATCGTCATTATCTCCTTCTTACTTGGGGGCCTTCACCGGCCCCTCTTTTCTTTTTTTAGGTTCATCCGGTAATTGAGTACTTGCATTGATGGATGGCCATAATATTTATTCAGAAACAGGCTCCGGCATTTCACAAATTGACAAACCAATCAGGCGTGGGTGGAACTCTGGGAGCGCCTGTGCATAAGGGCTTGAAAGCCCGCACTGAAG
>JAVCCE010000078.1 GCA_030765645.1 Candidatus Hinthialibacter antarcticus
TGGATATTATAACGTATCGTATATTACATTAAATACAAATTAGATTTTCGCAGTAGATTCCAATAATCAATTCAAAACTCCCAATATCTTCCGCTTCCATATTCTGCATCAAAAAACACATACATACAACTTAAGGGTGGCAAGGGCAGCCCTTGAGATATTGTTTGAATATATCGCTTCGTTTATGCTGTTTTGTGATCCCCCTGGCGCTACCGCGCCGTCCCCCCTTAAAAAAAGGGGGGCATAAACGCACAGCCTGCTCGCGAGCCTCGCCCTCCTCATAATTCGCTACAACGAGCACATGGCTGATTGATTCAGCATTTATGTATGTTGAAAGATTGCATGGTGGGCTGCTTTGCGAGCCCACCCTACCCGGCTTGCGCTTTTTAGAAGACTTAGAAGACATTGATTGCCTCAGAGAGAATATCGTCTTCTAATTCTTTGAGGATGGCTTTCTTAGAAACCAAATCGACAGGCTTTCCTAATAGTTCTTCCAGTCGCAATCGTACTCTCGAAAAATGCAACAATCCTATGGGACGATTAAATTCGACAAGAAGATCGACGTCGCTTTGCGCATGATCTTCATCCCGCACGGTTGAACCAAACAAGGCGAGAGAATGAACGCCTAATTCTGATAGTTCGTTCCGGTGATTGTTGAAGATTGAATGGATTGCTTCTCGGTTCATGGTCATTGATCCAGTTTTAGGGCTATATCTAATTATACATGCTTTTCATAACACAACTTGTTAGATTATATAATCGGTGGGTGTCGCGCGTTACGTTTCAATATGCACTTCAAACAGTCCCCATTGTTTTGAATTTCCTACGAGCCGGGTGAAGAGGCGCGGGTTGTTCTCCGCCCATAAAAGTTCGATGGGGGCGGGCAGAAAACACAGCAAGTGGGTCGCCTTCTGTTCAACAAGCGCGTCTAGCCACATCTCAAAATCAGGCTCCCTGATTTCCATAAAATAATTCTTACTATACGCTGGAACCACACCGCCCTTATCGGGAGAAATATACAGCAGCTGGTTTTCCAGACGCGCGCCGAAAAACGGGGCGAGGTAGGCGCCGTGGCTGATCTGTTCGGGGCCATAGGCGAATGCGATTGTCACGGGAGTTTGTTCTGCGTCTAACACCTCAAGCGCGGGCGCCCAATAGCGCGGGAACGTGTGCAGCGTTGTACATTCGCTATACGCAATCGTGCGGACCGAATTGCGGAATTGACCAATCGCTGCGACGCCAACCATACACAATATACAAATAATGACAATGCAAGTTGGCTTAGTAATCAGACGATAACTGAATGGAGTTGAAAGCAGAAAATAAATCAGCAATACAGCAATAATTGAAACATAAATCAGAGTGACTTCAATAGACTGCCCATTGAGAAAAAACGATTCAAAATAACCGTATATCGAAGTGGCGATACATAGTATCGAAACGGCTTCGACGGTTCTCTGTCCACGCTTGAATTGAGTGAATAGCGACAATCCCATTATCGACGGCAGGATCACAATCAGCGCGAGAAAGCGGGCGTTCCAGTCGGCCCATACCAGACGGATAACAGAGAACGATGGGAACAGATACAGCGCAATACATGCCACGATAAACCACAACCCTACTATATGCGCCAGGCGTCGTTTTATGATTGAAGTGATAACTCCTGCGAGTCCCAATAGCGCCAATAGAAGTGCCGGGCCAAAATGGATAATCGAGCGGTTAAAGGCGTCGAGTTCAACATCATAAACATAAGGCGTGATCTCAGGCCGGTCTAAAAACCATTCGAGGTTGGCGGGCGCTTTCCCCAAAACAATCGGCCCGATGTTGAATGCCGTCGAGCCTAAGGGATAGCCTGTTGTCATTAGATTGTGGAGAAGCCAGGGTGCAACGGGCGCTGCGAAAAGTAAGATGGAAATGAGATAAGTGACGTAGTTTCTTTTCCCTCTAACGTAAATCACGATTAGAGCGGGGAGCGTAAGAAGAAGCGCGATGGCGAAGATATTGATCTTGATGGATGATGCGATTCCTAACGCAGCAGCGGCTAGATAAAAGTCGTAGGTGTTCTCTGATTGATCGGCTCGCATAAGAAATAAGAATCCACATAACAAAAACGAATAGGCGGTGATTTCGACATAACCTGACCCCACCATTTCACTGAGAGGCGGGCAGCAAATCAGCGCAATGCTGACAAAGAATGAGGGGCGTTGAGAGACGCCAAACTGACGCAGCAAACAAAATGAAATCAGACCGAGCAACAACCATGACGCGATGTCTGGCATTGCGCTCAGTAAATCAGAATGGGTGAATAGCATCGACCAGGCAGTAAACACTTCGCCGCCGCCAAAGAACGATCGGTAATATTCCCAACCGCCGGGCGCGTCGAGCGTGTGCCAGCCGCCAGTTTGTACCCAAAGGCCTGCCTTGAGCGCGTGGTAAGTGAGCGTGTCCCAGCCGAGTAATGGCAGGCTTAACCCCCGCGCGAAAAATAATGCGCTCAACAATAAAAAGAAGCCGATGACTGTCCAGCCTGCGAGTCCCTGGCTTATTTGCGCGAGGGCATTTCGCGCAGAGGTGAAATCACGATACAGCGGTAGAAATAATCCTTCATTCGGCCATAAAAACAGGCGAGCTGAAATGATGGCGAACAGTCCAAAACACAATGCTGGAATTGGTTTAAATAGTCCAAGTGAAATTAATAAAGAAAAACCGATTGATAGCGACCAACTAAATATAACAAACGAAGCAACAAGGCGGATCGTGGGAGGAGAGTTCGACAGCCAACGCGAGCTAAGAGCATAAGAAACGAGCCATATCGAACCAAAGAAGGCAACCGTTAGGGCGATGTTGGCTAAGTCAATCAGCATAAAAATTCCGTATAGGTCAATTTTAATTTGGATACTGAATTTACCATTGCGCTTACCACAAAAAAAGGCCGCGCTCAATCGAACGCGGCCTTTTGGATGCTAAGCGGGTCGTACTTATTTGCCGCTTTTGTAGCTGGCAGCCATGTCAACCAATGTGACTTGTTTGATCTTGTCGGCGAAACCGGCTTGACCAAAAGCGATCATGCGCGCAACGCAAACTTCTTTCATCGCGGCGCGGGCTGGTCCAAGATAACCGCGTGGGTCGAATTCTTCCGGCTTTAATGAGAAGACCTTGCGAATCGCGCCAGTGATGGCGAGGCGGTTGTCTGTGTCGACGTTGATCTTGCGGACGCCTGATTTGATGCCGCGTTGAATCTCTTCAACAGGAACGCCGTAGGCTTTTTTGATTCCGCCGCCGTATTGGTTGATGAGGTCGACCAATTCTTCGGGGACCGAAGAGGAGCCGTGCATAACCAAGTGGGTGTTAGGCAGTTTGGCGTGGATTTCTTCGATGCGGCTCATGGCGAGAACTTCGCCAGTCGGTTTCTTGGTGAATTTGTAAGCGCCGTGGCTGGTGCCGATGGCGACTGCGAGGGCGTCAACGCCTGTCTTTTGGACGAAGTCAACTGCTTGGTCAGGATCGGTCAAGAGTTGTTCTTTGTCGAGCGTACCTTCGAATCCGTGGCCGTCTTCTTTGTCGCCTGTGCCGGTTTCGAGGCTGCCGAGGCATCCGAGTTCGCCTTCAACCGAGACGCCTTTGGCATGAGCGGCGTTGACGACGGCTGTGGTGGTATCGACGTTGTATTCGTAACTGGACGGGGTTTTGCCGTCGGCTTCGAGCGAGCCGTCCATCATGACGCTGGTGAAGTCATTGTCGATGGCTGACATGCAGGTTTCGGGGCTGTTGCCGTGATCCTGGTGCATGACGATAGGAATTTGTGGATTCAATTCGGCTGCGGCCATCATCAAGTGGCGCAGGTAATTGTCGTTGCTATATTTGCGGGCGCCGCGGCTGGCTTGGACGATAACCGGTGAATTGGTTTCAATCGCCGCTTCCATAATCGCCTGGATTTGCTCCATGTTATTGACGTTGAATGCGGCGACTCCATAGTTGTTTTCTGCTGCGTGGTCTAACAGCGTTCTCAGTGGGACTAATGGCATGGGGTTGCTCCTTTTATCTCTGGGTTGTTATTCCAAATGATGTCGCCGGTCCAAAATGAAACGACTCAATTGAATTCTATAGATTAAGTTTACTTCCTGTCTCTTGGTTTTCAAAGACTCGGCATATAGACAAATGATTCGAAAAGCATCTGGCTTCTGTCAGGATAGAAAAAAGTATCAATATTTCTTAATTTTGTTTTGCGTAAATTATTTATACAAGACGCCGATATTTAATCCTTAGCTGTTTACGCAGGAATATTTTTTTTGTAAATAATTCTTGACAACGCTTTTCTTCTGCGCTCATTTGGTGATGTTGGTTAATTAGCAGGGGATCTTTCAAAAGGGGGGAAGGCTTATGAAGACTAAGGTGATGCTCAGCGTTGCGGTTGTAGGATTACTATTGTTGCCGATGCTCGCAGCCGGAACTGGAGTTGTTGATGTTGGAAGGTTTATGGGGAAACAGTCTGTAGCAGCAAGTTGTAAACACTGTGTTGATGATTTCCTATTTGATACATATTCTTGCACATCCTGCAATATAGAAAACGCAGATTGTTATAAATTAATAGTAGCTGGTACGTACGCTTGCTGTACGAATACAGTAAAACCAAGATTATGTGAAGATATTTCTTACAATCCATCGGCTCCAAATGCTGTACTTTTTGCATGGGCTCAACCAAGCCAACCGTGCCGTCCAAGAGATCTTTGTCCTGATTGTCCCACAGGTGTATGCGTTCATGCTCCTCAGCCTTCTGAAGAATGTTTGCCAGCAGGTGAATCTCAATATGAAAATGGAACTACTTTCTGTGGAACTTAGTGCCTAACATTACATCTCGACACGATGTTTTTTTTTGATTGCGTAGACAAAAATCAGAATTTAAGAAAGAGGTGTTATTATGAACAGTATCACAATTTTCCGTGTTTTAGGATTGATAGCAATTTGCTTTTCATCTTTATGTTATTCAAATGAAATTGTAAGCAATGATAGTAAGTTAAATCTTGATGATTTGTTTCTTCACCCAGAATATGAAAAACTCAAAATTGAATATGATATCGAATGGACGTTAAAAGCTAGAGGAACCCAAAAATACAAACACATTATTAAAATTGATAATGGTGTTTGGATAAAAGAGATGATTGCTCCAGCAGGAGTAATTTTTGTTACGGATCAACACTTGGTTCAAACAGTTGACCTTAATAAAAAAGAATGGGAATTCAAATCCTTACTCCATCCAATTCCTGACGGTTTATCTGAAGACTTAGAAGAAAAACAATACCCTCGTTTCCCAATTAATGAAGAAACCCAAAACTCATTACAATTCATAGCAAAAAGCCCTATTACGGTTTCAGAACTTTTTGGCTTATCTGAGAAAATTCAAGTTTTTTACGGCGATGGTGAAGTCAGTTTGCAAGAAAGTTCCATAAACAATATGAACCAAGGTGTTTATTTTAATGAAACACTTCAACAAATTGTTGCGATTTTTAGCCATGATATGATGGGACGGCTAAAGAACGCAACATGTATCACACATTCCAAGCCAGTAACCCGTGAAATTATCTATGGTGATTATAAGGTTCAAGAGAGGGCTAGCATCATCTGCCCTGAAACAATCACGATGAAGACGTATTCCCATGTTGGAATACCTGAACGGGACGAGAGTAGTCTTGCTGAAGAAGCAATTCTGACAAACATTGTCGTAACAACTGATTTCTGAGTCTAACCACATCAAATAATAATCTGCAATCGCCTCTTTCGATGTTGAACGGGAGAGGCATTTTTGTGGAATTTTAGATGCAAAAACCGGTGAATTGGGATTTTGCAATAGCGAATGGGGGCGTTTGCGCTTATACTAGGGGCGATTACACCTTGTGAAACTCTGTTTTCGTTTGTATAACTCTATTAATTCAACTTAGACGATGCAGGTTGATTGATCTCTTATGGATTTTAATGTTTGCGCGGATATCGTTTCCAAAAGCCGGGGGGATGAGTATTCATTCACCACCGAACCGGTGCGGGTAAGTGAGGACAGCTACAAAATCCTCATGGAAGACCTCATCCGCGAAGCGCAGCGCCTGGCCGGCCTGATGTCGGTCTACATGGATGAGATCACCTTCGGTCATTCCATCTCACAAATCAAATTGATCGTCGTTTATGATTCTGAAACCTGCGACGAAAACAACCTGAAATTCGACCACGTTCTGAAGACGATCGGTACACGCAACATCGTCGATGAAGACATCATTTCCGTTGATTATAAACTCCTTGAGAATTCCCCTAAGTTTGATTGCCTTTTGCAGCCGCAATGGGTGATGGGCAAGAAACTCGATATCAAATATCCCTCGCAAGGCGAGATTCGCTTCTTCAATATCGCCCGCGTGCTTGATCTGCTTTGCAGCGGTTTTCTCTATGACTTCTTCCTATGGGAAGTCAATCGCGAAATCAATACCCGGGAAGCGTTATGGAAACTCAAACGCCTGCGCCGTCTGGTTGACCTCGCACAGGTCATTTTGCGCAAAGAAAAAGCGCCGCGTTGGGACGCCTACATGGAAACCGTTTACCGCATGTGCGATAACTGGTTTGACATGGGCATCGAACGCTATCGCTTATTGATGTGGTCGATCCGCGAAGGTCTCTGCATTCTGTTCGATCTTATTTCAGAACTCGCTGTCTATTTTGACCGCGCCCGTGTGGTCAATCTAAAACTCGACCAACAAGTGACCAACCCACACGCTTTGATCGTGACCGACAAAATCGCAACCCAGTTTGTGGACAACTGGAAAGCCGAAGACGCCTTCGAACGCATGATCTGGTGCTATGAAAAACTGGGGCAGTTTATTACCTTGCTGCCGTCGTCGTTCAGCCTTCAACTTTATGAATACAGCAAAGGGCACAACGCCATTAGCCGCTATATTAAGTCCTGCTTCCACGCCGAAGGCGTAAGCGGAAACATGGAGCGTTCGTATATATCCCTTGAACGCGCTAAAATCCTCAATCATTATCTCAAGTTCAAGATTCAATTGGGGCTTTCACTTGAAGATGACAACATTTTTCACTGCAATTTGAAAGAAGGCTCTACCTTCGCCAAGGCGGCCAACATGATGAACGTTCAAAAGAACAAGGTCCGCCTGAAACGAGTGCAGCGCATTCTCTCCGGCGAGGAAGACGCCTCCCCCGAATTGATTGACGAGGTTTAAACTCACATGACCGATTTTGAAACGAACTCCCGGTCTTTCGAGTACCGGGACGGTGAATTATTTGCGGAATCCGTGCCTTTGAAGGTGATTGCCGAAACCTATGGCACGCCCGTTTACGTTTATTCCAAAGAAGCCGTGCTTGACGCCTATACTGGATACCAAAATGGGTTGGAAGGCGTTCCACACCTGATCTGCTATGCGGTGAAAGCGAATGGCAACGTCGCTGTTATGAAAATGCTGGCGGAACGCGGCGCCGGAGCGGACCTGACCTCGGCTGGCGAGATGCATCTGGCGAAGACGGCGGGGATTCCACCCGAACGAATGGTATTTTCTGGCGTTGGTAAGACCGCCCAGGAAATCGAAAGCGCACTCGAACTCGGCGTGTTAATGTTTAATGTTGAATCCAGCGCTGAGTTGAATGTGATTGCCTCCGTCGCAAAGAAGATCGGCAAGACGGCGCATATTTCTGTTCGGGTCAATCCAAATGTTGACGCCAAGACTCACCCCAAAATCAGCACGGGCCTGAAAGAACATAAATTCGGCGTCCCCTGGGAAGAATGTCTAGCATTGTATGAACGCGCGGCTTCGCTAGATTCGATCAAAATTCGCGGCATCTCTGCGCACATCGGTTCATCCTTGCCTGATGCGCAACCTTTACTGGATGCGCTCGACAAGATTTTGTCCTTACACGCTCAATTGAAAGAGTGGGGAATTGAGGTCCCCTACGTCGATATTGGCGGTGGTTTAGGGATCCGCTATTCGCAAGAAACGCCGCTTTCGACAAAGGAATTTGCCCAGCGCTTAAAAGAAAAAATCAAAGATGCAGGCGTTACGCTAATTATTGAACCCGGTCGTTCGATTATGGGTAACGCAGGCATATTGTTGTGCGAAACGCAGTATGTAAAACGCACGGCGGACCGCACATTCGTCATCATCAACGCCGCGATGAATGACCTCGCTCGTCCCGCGATGTACGGCGCTCATCACAACATTTCGCCCATTTCAACAGGCAAGCCAATTGAAACCGTTGATGTGGTTGGGCCGATATGCGAGTCGAGCGACGTATTCGGCAAAGGCCTTTCGCTGCCGCAATGCGAACCGAACGATTTGCTGGCGATTTGTTCGGCGGGCGCGTATGGATTTTCGATGGCGTCGCAGTACAATGGCCGGGTTCGGTGCGCGGAAGTGCTTGTCGATGGGGATACGCACAGATTGGTGCGCCGTCGTGAAGAACTCGACGAACTGACGCGCCTTCAAGTCTATTAACAGGAACGATTATGAAAAAGTTAGATTCCAATGAAATTCCCTGGTCACTGGGCGACTCCGGCGTCAAATATATTGTGCAAGGTCCTGATGTTGAGTGGGGCGTATTGAAAATGAAGCCGGGGCAGTCGTCAAAAAACTATGGGCTTCATATTCACCATGTGGTTGTCGAGTCCTTTTATATCATCGAAGGAACTCCCAAAATTGTCGTCGAAGGCGTCGAACACCGACTGAAACCCGGTATGACCTTAACGGTTGAACCTCACGATCATCACAACGTCGTCAATGATACCGAGCAGGACATGGTGGCGCTGTTTATCAAAAGCCCGTACATGCCGGAAGATCGCCATCTTGTCGAAGAGAGACCGTAAGTTTGAAAGCGGCGTCCCCCAAAAAAAAAGTTAAACTAAATTCTAGATAATGGAGCGTAAGTGATGGAAATCAAGGGTTCAGAAAGATTGAAAAAACTTCCTGTGTATTTGTTCGACGCTTTAGATGCGATGAAGGCGGAAGAACAAGCCAAAGGCGTTGATGTGATTGATTTAGGTGTTGGCGACCCTGACCGCCCCACGCCAAAATACATCATTGACGCGATGAAACAGGCGGTTGACGACCCTGCAAACCATCACTACCCCTCATTTAAAGGTTCGCCAGGTTACCGTAAAGCGGTCGCGACTTGGTACAAAAGCAATTTCAATGTTGATCTTGATCCCGATAAAGAAGCGCTGCTTTGCATCGGCAGCAAACGCGGCGCGGCTGACCTTCCGATGGCGCTTTGTAACCCGGGCGATGTGGTGTTGATTCCCGACCCCTGCTACACGGCGTATATCCCTGGAATTCAATTTGCAGGCGCGGAAGTCCAATTCATGCCGCTTTTGGAAGAGAACAACTTCCTGCCGGATTTGGATGCAGTTCCAGAAGAGATTTGCCAGCGCGCGAAATTGATGATTTTGAATTTTCCCGGCAACCCGACCGCTGCATTGGCGCCGCTGTCTTACTTTGAGAAAGTAGTCGCGTTCGCGAAGAAGCACAACATTGTTGTCGCGCATGATGGTCCCTATTCAGAAGCCGTATACGATGGACAGCGCCAGCCTTCATTTTTAGAAGCGCCCGGCGCGAAAGAAGTGGGAATCGAGTTTCATTCGCTCTCCAAAGTATTCAACATGAGTGGTTGGCGCTTGGCCCATGCCGTCGGAAACACAACCGTACTCGCTCATCTTGCCAAGGTCCGTTCCAATGTCGATATGGGCGCGTTTATGCCGCTGCAACACGCGGGTATCGCAGCATTGACCGGCAACATGGATTTCACCCGTGAAATGACCGCTGTTTATCAACGCAGACGCGATGTTCTCATCGACGGCCTCAATTCATTGGGATGGAACATGCGCAAACCGCCTGCAACTTTTTTCATTTGGTCGAAAGTACCCGTCGATGGCGTCTCATCCGGCGAGTTTGCCGAAAGCGTTTTACGCAAAGCTGGCGTATTGATTACGCCAGGACGCGGCTTCGGTGAAAAGGGCGAAGGGTATATCCGCATCGCTTTGACGGTCGAAGAGGATGTGTGTTTAAAAGTAGTCGAGAAACTGAAAACAGCAGGGTTTGTGTATTCTTAAATGTTTGCCGCTGCAACCAATGTTTTTGCGTCGCCAGCGCTATCTTCAATTTCTTCGTTAGCATCAATCAGTTCGGCGTAGTATGTTTTTAACCGAATCTCATAGATCAGGTTGATGAATTTTTGTTTTGCTTTCGAGGAGCCAGCGCTGGCGAGAATGCGTTCGATTTCCTGAATGGCCATTTGGTCGAATGTTTTCACTGACATCAAAATGTCTAACGGTTCTTGCATCGCATACCGCTTTACCATATCAACCAGCGTACTTTCGCCTTCTTCACCCAAGCCCAGGCTCTGCAGCTCATTTTTAAACTCTTCTAACTTTTTAAATCGTTTAAAGAAATAATAAATAACGGAAATAATGACCAACAAAATCAAAACCGTTATCGCAATATAGAGGTAGGGGCCCCATACAACGGGAGTATTGTTAAAAAATTCCTGGTTCATAAATTGGCCTTAATTTGAAAGGAATGGGCTATACTGATAACTTAAATTCTTCGCGGATTGTGTCTAAACCAACTCGAATATATTCATGGCATCCGCTCCAGAACACACATAGTCAAGACAATGAAAAAATTGAATAGATCATTATCAAAAAAAATATAAAAAAGTCAAGGCAATAAATATCATTAAAATGAAGGAAAACAGGCGATCTTCTATTGGTTTTGCATCGTATCATTGTATATAGAAGGAGTGCTCCTTGTTGAATTTAGGATCAATGGAGACACAGAAAATCTTATTATATATGACCAAGTGTCTGAATTTAATCAGCCGCTCGCTGGCGCTTTGAGACTTTTTTAGATAAACCCTTTAATTAACCCCTTTTAGCTTCGCAAATAGGGAACTACATTTAGGTATCTTATTTGCTTAGAATAAATTGATACATCGTCGCTGTTAGACGACTTAGCCGTATACTCTCCCTCTTGGAGGACTTCTGTGACTGATATGAACATTCGTCCCTTTTACGTGGCTCCCATTCTGCCAAAAGAACTCACTGCACTCAGAGAAATTGCAATGAACCTTTGGTATTCGTGGAATTGGGAAGCCGTTCGCCTGTTTATTATGATTGATCGCGATATATGGGAGGAATCATATCAAAACCCTGTTGCGATGTTGGGCCGGGTTCCTCAATCACGTTTGAAAGAACTTGCGCTTGACGATGGGTTTGTTGCAAATGTTGAACGGGTTCATCTCAATTTAAAAAATTATGTTGCGCGATTGAAATGGTTTGAGCGCAACTATGGCGACGAAAAAGACCTATCCGTTGCTTATTTTTCCTGCGAATTTGGCCTGGACGAGGGGTTGCCCGTCTACTCGGGCGGTTTGGGCGTCTTGGCTGGCGACCATTTAAAAAGCGCTACCGATTTGGGGATTCCGCTTGTTGGAGTCGGACTTTTGTATCGCCAGGGATATTTCCGTCAGCGCTTAAACGCTGATGGTTGGCAAATGGAAGAATACCCGGAAAACGACTGGTACAACATGCCGGTTGCGCTCGAACGAGATGAGAGCGGCGCTCCGATCAAAGTCTCAATGGAGATGGCGGGCGTCACCGTCAAAGCGCAAATTTGGCGCGTACAGGTTGGCAATATCCGCTTGTATTTGCTGGATACCAATTTTGACGAAAATCCGCCGGAAGCGAGAGAAATTACTACGCAGCTTTATGGTGGAAACCGTGATATGCGCTTGCGCCAAGAATTATTGCTTGGCATCGGCGGCGTACGCGCGTTGGATGCGCTCAATATCAAGCCGACTGTATACCACATTAACGAAGGGCACTCTGCGTTTCAGATTCTTGAACGAATCGCCAATATGATGGAACGCGAAGGAATGACGTTTGATGAAGCCAAAGAAATTATCTGGGCGACAAACGTATTCACAACTCACACGCCCGTGCCCGCTGGTAACGAGCAATTTCAATCAGACTTGCTGAAAAAATATCTCCCCCCGATTGTGAGCCGCTTAAAAATGTCGTGGGAAGATTTTATCCGAATGGGGCGCATCAACCCGGGGGATGAAGGCGAGCTGTTTGGCATGACGGTCTTGGCGTTGCGTCTTTCGGCGTTTTGTAATGGAGTCGCGGCTTTGCACGGGGTCGTGTCAAGAAAAATGTGGCAGGGAATCTGGAAAGACTTAAAAGACCCCAATGAAGTACCCATTAAACATATCACCAACGGCATCCATACTCGCTCTTGGCTAAGCCATGATTACGGCGATTTGTTTGAGTCGTATCTTGGGCCGCGTTTCGCCCAGAACCCGTGGGAATTTAACGTGTGGGACCGCGTAGACCGCATTCCTGACATTGAACTCTGGCGAACGCACCAGCGCCGCCGCGAAAGACTCGTATTTTTTGCGCGCCAGCGTCTTAAAGAACAATTGAAACGTCGCGGCGCCCAGATGTTTGAAATTACAGCGGCGGATGAAGCGCTCAGTCCACACGCGCTTACTATCGGTTTCGCGCGGCGGTTTGCGACTTACAAGCGGGCGAATCTCTTGTTTAGCGACTTGAACCGCTTGAAAAAATTGCTCAAAAACGTCGACCGTCCGATTCAGTTTATTCTGGCGGGAAAAGCGCATCCCCAAGATACGCCTGCGAAAGAGATTATTAAAGAAATCATTCATACCATGCGAGAACCGGAGTTTCGTTGTAGTTTTGTCTTCATCGAAGATTACGACATCAACGTGGCGAGATACCTGGTTCAAGGGTGTGATGTTTGGCTGAATAACCCCCGGCGCCCTCAGGAAGCGTCTGGAACCAGCGGGATGAAGGCTGCTGCGAATGGCGCGCTCAATTTAAGCATACTCGATGGCTGGTGGGATGAAGCTTTTAACTCCGAAGTCGGTTGGGCGATTGGCAACCCGCAAGAATATGACGACACGGAAATGCAAGATGAAGTCGAAGCGCAAGCGTTGTTTGATTGTCTTGAGCATGATGTGATTCCTCTGTTTTATCACCGCGACAACGCTGAACTGCCGCGTGAGTGGATTCACAAAATGAAGTGTTCGATGAAAATGTTAGGGCGTCAGTTTAATACGCACCGAATGTTAGAAGAATATACTGAAACGCAATATCTGCCGGCCATGCGCGCCGGGAAAAAACTAATCGCAAACCAATATCAACCGGGAAAAGATTTGGCTAAATGGCGCCAAATGATTCGTTCCAACTGGAATGACGTCGTCATCACGGACGTGAAAACGACCTTGCCTGGCGGCGACATGTTGGTTGGCGATAAAATGTCGATTCAGGTGAAAGCGCGCTTGGGCAGCATTGACCCGAATAATGTCGCAGTAGAATGCCTGATCGGACGGTTAGATTCTAAAGGGAAAATCATAAAGCCTTCGATTCTTCGTTTGGACTACGAAAGCGCTCAACCTGACGGCGAACATCTGTTTAACGCTGAATATAGTTGTATGGAAAGCGGGCGGCATGGCTATACGGTCCGTATCCGCGCCTACAACCAGAATTTGGTGAGAGACTATTCGCCGGATTATGTTGTTTGGGGATGATCGACTGAAGCCAATCGTTCTAAGAAGAATTGCAATTTGAATTTGAAATTGGAAGCCAACATCAATGAATGATGAAATAAGTTCAGTCCTGTCAAATTCTGGTGGTTCTTCGAGCCAGACGAAGTCTACCAAATGCACCAAAGTTTTATGTACGATTGGCCCTGCCAGCCAAGCGCCTGAAACGGTGAAGCAATTGATCGACGCCGGGATGAACGCGGCCCGAATTAACACAAGCCACGGTGAATTTGAACAATACCGTACGATTATCCAGACCATTCGAGGGATTGCCAACATTCCGATTGTGATGGATACGCAAGGGCCGAAAATTCGTCTGCGAATGGCGAGCGACGTTCAGCTTGATGTTGGCGATGAAATCGTTGCTGGATTCACGCCGCAAGACGAAGCCTTTCTTGATGCGCCAGTGTATGAGTACCTGCAAGAAGGCGACCGCGCCATGATTGATGACGGCGCCTTTGAAGCGATTATCGTGAACAAAAGCGATAACCATGTTCGCTTGAAATTTTCGAATGGTGGTTTTTTGGTTGGCGGCAAGGCGGTGAATTTTCCCAACCGTCCTTTGCCGCTAGACCCGTTGACCGAGAAAGACAAAAAAAGTTTGGTTTTTGCTACAGAAAACGGGGTCGATTTTATTGCGCTCTCGTTTACGCGAAACCGTTCTGACGTGGCCGCCGCGCGTGAATTTTTGAAAGATTCTCAAGTTAAGATCATTGCAAAAATTGAGAACCAGGAAGGCGTCGATAATATTGATGAGATTATCGACGTCGTTGACGGGGTGATGGTCGCTCGCGGCGACTTGGGCGTTGAACTCGCGGCGGAAGAAGTGCCGATCGTCCAAAAGCGCTTAATCAAAAAATGCAATCGCGCCGGGAAACTCGTGATTACAGCAACGCAAATGCTGCAATCAATGGTCCGGCAGCCGCGCCCAACGCGTGCGGAAATCTCAGACGTGGCCAACGCGATTTTAGACGGGTCGGATGTGGTCATGCTGAGCGGCGAGACCGCAACCGGAGATTATCCCGTTGAGGCGGTGGAAATGATGAACCGAATTGCGCTCTATTCGGAGCAGTTCGTCGTTTCGGAACCGTTTTATTCAAAGACGGCGGAAGTGGAACGCGCGATTTGCGATTCGATCAAAAGCCTTTGTGAAACCGCCGGGGTTACCAAAATTGTTTCGGTAACCCGGCGAGGCTTCACGGCAAAAATGATTTCGCGTCTGCGTTTGAAGCAAGAGATTCTCGCGCTGACTTCCAGCGAAGAGGCCTTTCGCGAGTTGCACATGTATTATGGCGTGTCGCCGGTGATGTGCGCCAATATTGCCTTCTCAATCCGAACCATTACAGCGGGCTTGTATTTGTATGGAAAAGGTTGGATCCAAGAAGACGACCTGGTCCTCTATGCGTCCGCTGAATATCACCCACGCGACCGCCGCACCAATACGCTCCAGATTATCCGCATGAAAGATTTGATGGCCTACCATGATGAGTTTGAAAATGATCTGCCGCTAAAGATTGCTGAAATCGATCATCCCCAAAAAACCAAATAGCGATTGGTTCTCAAGCATAATAAATCGCTGTCTCGCGTCATACTCTGCTTGGCCTCAAACCTGCATCACCTACAATAATGCTTTATTGGCTGCACCTATCATCTATATCTATAAATTAAGGACGCGCTCATGGAATGGCTGCACTCATTTACACCGGATTTTTTTGAACCTTATTTACTGCCGGTTTTCATTTTTTTAGCACGGATCACTGATGTGACGATTGGGACATTGCGCATCGTGTTTTTGACGCAAGGCAGAAAAAAATTGGCAACGCTGCTGGGGCTGGCGGAAGTCACCGTTTGGTTGTTGGCGGTGAGTTCGGTCATTCAAAACGTATCCGGGCCGCTTAATTTTATTGCGTACGTCGCCGGGTATTCAACCGGCAGTTATTTAGGAATGACGATTGTCGAACGCTTAGCGCTTGGTAATATCATTCTCCGTCTGGTGACGCGCAAAGACGCGACCGCGCTAATCGACCATTTGTATCGGCATAATTATGGCTTGACTGTTGTGGATGCAACCGGACGTGAAGGGCATGTGCAAATTTTATTTATGGTGATTAAGCGCCGCGAATTAGATGAGATGGTACAAATCATTCATCAATATAATCCCAACGCCTTTTTCTCTATCGAAGACGTTCAGCGCGTACATGACGGCAGCCTTCCTTATGTCGGCGCCCCCGTGATGCGAAGGTGAAAGCATTTGCTATTTAGACTCGCAATCAATTGAGCGAATGCTGTTTCGTTGATTACGCGTGCGTTTAAAATACTGATACAATACAAAAAAGGTTCATCCGGTAAGTGAGTACCTACATTGATGGATGGTCATGATTTTGATTACGAAAACATATCCCGGTGTATCAAAAATTGACAAACCAATTCAGGCATGGGTTCAACTCTGGGAGCGCCTGTGCATAAGGGCCTGAAAGCCCGCACTGAAGCGAGCAGAGTTGTACCCATGCCATACACAGCGAAAGATTAAGTATTGATGAAGAGGCTTCTATAAATCTCAATTCTATTTGTGAAA